>NZ_JARPLU010000088.1:0-21423 GCF_032349615.1 Limnospira sp. PMC 1279.21
CTATCGTCGCATTGTCAGGCAATAGCCGGATAAATGTCGCGTAAATGTATCAGGAACCCTTCACCCCAGATGTCACTATCTGAGTAAACTGGGGTCAAATAGTCAAAGGGGTAGGCAATGGTTTCACGATTACCAGGGTCATCCTAAACCAGATTAGTGAACCTGTCTACCTAGGCAATTTAAATCAATTCACAGGACATAAGATAATGACCATTAACCCCAAAATTTCACCAGCTTTTGCTCCGTTTTTATCCAACACCGACCCCCAAGGGAAACAAGATGCGATCGTAATTTTCCAGGGACAATACCCCACAAATATCGCGCCGCGTGACTCTCAACAAAGATTTAATACTATCCAGCAAACGGCCACCAGTCACCAAGCCGAAGTTAGTAAACTAGCAGCCAGTTATAAAAGTGCTGTCGGTCAAAACTTCAATGTATCTGCTATTGGTTCAGGTGCATTACCCATTGCTACAGTAGAAGTGACCGCAGAGACTTTACCAGCTTTAGTGGAACAGCCAGGAGTGGTAGCGGTTTTACCCAACCAAAAAATCAAATTAATTGAACCTAGCGCCATTGACTATCAACAATTACGGAGACAGGAAGAAAACAACAAATTAACCTGGGGATTAGAACTCTTAGAAATTCCCAAAATGTGGGAAAAAACCAAAGGGAAAGGAGTTACAGTATCCGTTCTCGATACGGGAGTACATGGAGATCATCCAGCCTTAAAAGACCGGGTGAAAGGGTTTGTAGTCATCGACCCTTTAGGGCGACGAATTACCGCTACCCCTTCCTTTGACGGTGGAAATCATGGAACCCACGTTTGTGGTACTGTGGCTGGTGGTAAAACGGAAAGTGGGGTTTCAATTGGTGTCGCCCCAGAAGCTGACTTACTGGCGGGAGGGGTTCTGATTGGTAATGCCACCCTGCGAACCTTAATTGAGGGTATTTCCTGGTCAATTGAGAATGGGGCAGATGTGATTAATATGTCCTTGGGTATGAGTTACTATGAGCCTCTGTTTGCTCAGGTTTTCGATATGCTGATCAATCAATATGATGTTCTCCCAGTGGTGGCGGTCGGTAACGAAAATCATGGTAATACTAGCTGTCCAGGAAATGCTCATAATGCTTTCTCTATCGGCGCGGTGGAAATGCTCCCTAATTCTGAACTGGGAATTACATTTTTTAGCAGTGGCGCAAGTTTAGTATTTCCAGATGATGCTCCTAACCGCTTAGTGACTAAGCCTGATGTATCAGCCCCTGGGGCTCAGGTTTATTCGGCTGTTCCTCCCACTAAACAGGCTAATGGGTCTTTTGAGTATACTTATATGGATGGTACATCTATGGCGACTCCCCACGTGGCTGGAGTGGTGGCGCTATTGTTAGCTGCACAACCTGATGTTCCGGTGAGTAAAATTGTGGAAGTGTTGCGAGAAACCGCCGAACATCCTGGGGGAGAACAAATGCGCCCGGATAACCGTTGGGGATGGGGGTTAATTAAGCCCTGGGAAGCTCTACAAGCTCTGAAATAGGTTTAATTATCATATTAGTTAGGGGGGGGTAATTGTGATGATCCCATACGGCATAATTGGATTGACTTTGCTGGGGGTGGTGCTAGGAGATGCTAACCCAGCAGCGCTCCCCCCATTAACCCCATTAAACATTTGTGTTAGGGAGAACCGCGATATGAAAATTAGCCCCGAATTTGCTGCTCGTTTGGCGCGTCTCAAGTCTCAGGAAAAAATCCGGGTTTTGGTTTTCCTCCAGGTTCCCCCATCAAATCATCAGCGATCGCCACGTCTATCTCCTGAACAGCGAAAAGCTGAAATGGTTGCTACACAAAAGGCGGCGGAAAGTTCCCTTAATCAGATTAAGCCTATTCTGAATCAGTATAATGGTAAATTACTCGCCCCAAGCCCTAGTTTACTGGGTACGATTCCCGTTGAAATAACTGTGGCTGGTGTTTATGTCCTTAGTCAATCTAATGCGGTTAAATCGATAATTGAGGATCAGGATATTAACTGATAGATAGATGGTAATCATGAGGAAATATCTACTACTGGTTTTTTCCCCAATAACCAATAAGTAGTCATCTGTCCTTTTCCTTTGACCGGAATAGGACCGCGTTCTTTAAATATATAATTCTTCTTCAGGCGATTGTAGGTTTCCTCGGTGACTTGAATAGAACCCGGTGTTCCTGATGATTCCATGCGGGAAGCAATATTAACCGCATCTCCCCATAAATCATAAATAAATTTTTTAATCCCAATTACCCCAGCTACCACGGAGCCGGTATTGATACCAATGCGAATTTGGAAGGATTCTGAACCCACTAAATAACTACCTTGAAACTGCTTCATTGCTGCTTGCATTTCTAAAGCCATATCAGCGATCGCCTCCGCATGATTATCTTGCGGTAGTGGTAAACCTCCCACCACCATATAAGCATCGCCAATGGTTTTAATCTTCTCTAATTTATGTTTCTCGGCTAGGTGATCAAAAATCGAAAACATTTCATTAAGTAAACTCACTAAATCAATGGGGTGCATCCGTGCGGACAGCGGGGTAAATCCCACAATATCAGCAAATAAAATAGTCACTTCTTCAATAGCAGAAGCTATAGCTTTTTTATTGGCTTTCAACTGGTCTGCAATAGGCTTAGGTAAAACATTAAGTAATAGCTCTTCCGATCGCTCCTTTTCTTGAAGCAGCGCCGCCGTCCTTTCTAATACCCGTTGTTCTAATTCTCGGTTAGTATTTTCTAGCGCAATAAATGAATCCCGCAAATTCTGTATCATCATATTAAAGGATTCAGATAACATCCCCAATTCTCGGATCTTCTCAACTTTTACCTTTTGATTTAACTCAGCACTAGCGGTAGCATTACGAGCGCCACTAGCAATAGCACTGGAGGCTTCACTGAGGCGTAAAATCGGTTCACTAATCCATCTAGCAGTCAGAATACCCAAAATTATCGCTAACACTAACGCCATCATAAATAATAAAATTGTGATGCGGGTATTTTCATGGATCTGTTCCATAAAATCCGCTTCGGGAACCACCACCACAATTAACCAATCAATTCCCCTAGGGTCAATCATGGGAGTTACCTGGACAAACTCTCGCCGACTACTAGCATAAAAACTGAGGCGATCGTGATTATCTATTTGACTAATATAAGCTAATTTATTAGCCAAATATCGGGCAGTTTCTCTGGTCATTATGTCACTGCTTTCCGCTGCTAAAATTCTTTCAGTGTCGCGATTTTCTTCATCAGTAATAAAGGTTTTTTCTAGGGTAGAAGTTCCCACCAAATAACCATTACGTTCCACAATAAATGTTTGTCCGGTTTTGCCAATTTCTAAGGTACCGAGAAACTCACTAATTCGCTTTAAAGTTAGGTCACTGCTGGCTACACCTAGTAAATTTCCTTCCGGATCATTAATTGGTCGATTAGCAGAAACCACTAAGGCTTGGGAGCCAAAATACCCATAAATCTCACTCCAAACCGGCTTACCCGCCTCCACCGCGACCAGATACCAAGGTCTAACTCTAGGATCATAATTATCCCGGGAACTCACCAACTCAGTTCGGTTCCCCTGATCATCTGTTAACCATTTTTCTAACTGACGATTAGTGCTATCAGCTAAAATATCAAATTCAATAGAACCATCATCATAGCGTCCCGCGCCAATATAATCCCCGTTTTCCATACCCATACCAATATAGCTGGCGGTGGGGAACTGCTGTAATTGTGTCCATAGATAGCGTTCTAGTGCGGGAATGTTATCTATGGAAATTAACCCTTGATTGATAGCATCAACATTAATTTGATTAATCAAGTGAGGAGTTTCCAGATAGGTATTCATTTCCTGTTTAATCCGGTTACTAACCTCAACTTGTAACTGGGTAGCTAGGTCATTCATCGCGCGGGTTCTATTCCGATAAGATAACCATCCTGTTAATCCGAAAGCTATGGTAATTTGTAGCAAAAAAGGGACAATTAAGACTAGACGCAAAGATAACTTGGGTATGGGGGGAATAATAAATAAGCGCATGATTGATTAGTAGTGCCTCCCAAGATGTCTAAACTGAACCCGTGAAATATTGATAGGATTTGATGGTCAATGCGATCGCCATCGGATTTGAGCTTTCATAGCATTTAACTCAGCTTCAATTTCGGCATCAGAATAGTTATCATAGTTGTATTCATCTCCCCGGCTGATTAATTCTTGCGATCGCACTTCTAATTCAATAGCTCGCTCCTCAAGGCGGTCTATAATCCTAGTATAATCAAGGCTTTCCTCCATTTCATTCAAACGTTGGTAAGCCTCCAGAGAATAGGATCTAGACCGATACAGATCCCGCTGAGTTTTAGCATTAGCTGCACGCTCCGAGAGTTCTCGTAAATTAGATTTAAGTTGTGCCAAAATTTGTTGCTGTATCTGCAACTGTTCTTGCATCTGACTAGCTGTATGTAAGTAAGATTTCCTTCTAATTAGAGCCTCCCGTGCTACCGATTCAGAACCCTTTTTCAGACCCAACTGAGCCCTTTTGTGCCACTCCTGGGCACTTTTTTCAGCATCAATATAATCCTGTTCTATTTGTTTTTGGGTGCTACGGGTATCAGCTATGATCTGTCGTAGTTGAACTAGATCTGACTGCATTTGGTCTATAGCTTCCTTGAGCAGTTGGTCAGGATCTTTAGTTTGGTTAAATAGGCGGCTAACATGGGAGCCAACCATCTGCCAAACTTGATTCAGGAGTTGCATTTATTATGACCTGAAAAGGTGAACACTTGACCAATATTCAGAGATGGTCAACGGACAGGCGCGAAGCATGATACTATCCACAGATAGCAGCAATACCTAGCAGGTTAACCTGTCCTTATTGTAGCCTTTCGTTCCCCGAAAATGATCAGCAATTAAGTGGGTTCTACTGGTATTAATACCTCGGAGTTACCAGGAGGGCTTATCATGTGAACCATGGTTAAGATTACTCTCCTGGTGATGGGGTATCAAATTGAACGGCAATTCCTGCGGCTCGTAATTCTTCAGCGAGGAGTTTAGCCGATTCCGCATCACCCAAAGCACCCATTTGAATTTTGACACCTGTTTTAAATCTGCGGATGTAGGCATCAGGAACCACTCGGCGCACTGTTTCTAGCTTGGCATCATTGTCGTAATCTGTTACCACATAATAGAATCCATCTTCAGCCCTCACAGGATTAGCATTAACCTGGGTGGGAGTATTCGCCGGGGTGGGAGTATTAGCTTGGGGGGTAGTTCCGCCTGCGGGTGCTGCGGGTGCTGCGGGTGCTGCGGGTGCTGCGGGTGCTGCGGGTGCGGGTGTAGGTGCGACAGGTTGAGGTAACAGTTCCTGGGATAGGTTATTAAGTCCAGGACCAGTGGGAATCACCACAGACGGAGATGGAGCGGGGGGAGGTGTTGCGCTGCCATCTAGTGGAGCGGCTTGGGGTGCAGTGGTAGGGGGGTTAGGATTAGGATTGATGGTACTGAGGGTATTGAGATCTAACTCCACAAACTCCTGGGTAGCCAGGTTAGGAGATGTCGGTTCTACTCTGTTGGCATCCATTGGCTCAGAAGTAGGAGTCATAGAATCCCTAAACAGACGATTGAAGCCTAGTATTTGCAAGCCGGCACCACCTGTGACGACATAGCCTAAAATGGCACTAGAAATAAACAGCAGCAGCATAGAGACCATCCCCAAGGGGGTAAATAATCTATTAGTCCAACTTTGACTGCGTTGCTGTTTTCTATATTCGGCACGTTTTTCGATGCTGCTAATCAGTTTTTCGGTCGATTCCAGGTAGCCTAACGGTGAGGTGGCGCTTGAGGTTTCGACGCTGGAACCATTGCCGTTGGCTGTTGTTTGGTTTTGGCTATGGGGAACAATGGGAGCGGGTTCTGGTAAGACGACTGATTCCCAGCCTGTGGGGGGGCGCTGTGGTTCTGCTTGACTTGCGGGTAATTCTGGAGTTCTGACAGGAGGAGCGATCGCACCTGGAAATGATTGCGATTGGTTATTAGATGGCTCCCTAGGCTGCTGATTATCAGATTGAGATTGCCTTCTATATCGCCGATAGCGGGTTAGTTCCTGCTCTAGTTTTACGTCTAGGCTTTCCAAAACCGATTGGAGGACTGGTTGTAGTTGGGGGGGGGAGGAGGTAGTTTCAATTTGAGAAGATTGGCTCATAACAAAATTCCTGGAAAATGGGGTTGATTTTAATTGAACTTTGAATCCATTGATCAGATTATAAATACCTTTGCTGACCGGATTTTCACCCCGGAACAACAGCAGTTTCAGCTAGTAGTTAGCCATTGGCCTGATGTGGTCGGAAAATCAGCACAGGCTCATACTCGACCCATAACGATTTACCGAAATATTCTGCAGGTAGCTACTTCTAGCGCGGCTTGGACTCAGGAGCTTACCTTCAGGCGTAAGCAAATTGTCCGACACCTAAATCAGTGGCTGTGTGATCCTTTGCATGATATCAAGTTTTCCACGGCTCAGTGGTCTGATGGGTCTAATCTTTTGGCGGCGGGTGCTTTGACGGAAACCAAGGAGACTCAACAACATCCCAGCACTATCCCGGTTAATGGGGAATTTGGGACTATTGAGCAGAGGGGATCTGAGGATGTGGCTGCACCGAAAACGCCGATCGCTGCTTGGGAAATTTGGGCCAGCAAAATCCAAAGGCGATCGCAACATTGGCCCCTATGTCCTCGATGTCAATCCCCCACCCCTCCCGGTGAACTACAACGCTGGTCTGTTTGCCACATTTGCTTTGCCGAACTCCTGACACCTGATAAATGCCAAGACGAATAGGGGATTCAATCAATTAGCATTGATCCCCAATTGGTTTTGATGTCTTTAAACTGGATCCCCGATGCTTTACATTTCTTTAACAAATTAGCTAAGTTTGTATCTATATATGAAGAGAATATAAAACAATTATAAAGTTTCCTGAACGATAAAAACGGATTCTAAGGCATACTGGATAAGGGATGACGGATTATAGGCAGGGATCAAGGATATACGAGAATATAGGTATTGGATCATTCTTGAGCGAGGAAGCCTGCTATGGGAGCTTCAAACCTGTTAACGTCTGCTTGTCGTTGTTGTCAACACTACACTCCTGAGGGGAGACGTGGCGGGCTATGCCATCAACTCCACGTTCCGGTCCAGGGCAGTTGGAAAGCTTGTCCCCTAGCACTTCCCGTCTTTGCACCTTCTTGGGAAACGGTGGATACAGTAATTCATCTGAATCAAACTCTCCCGACCCTACGAGAAGCAATGGTGGGAGACTTCCCAAATATAACTGCAACTCACCCAGAATTAGAAGCTTCAAGGGATCAACCCTGAGAAGCGATCGCTGTTTAGCGCGAAAGCGGTCAAGGAAGCCATGGATACTGACGAAAATCTGGTTTTCGTTTTTCCAAAAACGCCTGTTTTCCCTCGGCTCCTTCCTCAGTCATATAATACAACAAAGTGGCATTCCCTGCCAACTCCTGTAACCCCGCCTGACCATCACAGTCAGCATTGAAAGCGGATTTCAAACAGCGAATAGCGATCGGGCTTTTTTCCAAAATCTCCAACGCCCATGTGACCCCTTCAGCCTCAAGCTGATCAACGGGAACGACACAGTTAACTAAACCCATATCTAAGGCTTGTTGGGCATTATACTGCCGACAGAGAAACCAAATTTCCCGCGCTTTTTTCTGACCGACAACACGAGCCATATAACTCGCCCCAAAGCCGCCGTCAAAACTGCCAACTTTCGGCCCAGTTTGACCAAAAATAGCGTTATCGGCGGCTATAGTTAAATCACAAATGAGATGGAGAACATGACCACCGCCGATCGCATAACCTGCTACCAGGGCGATAACGACTTTAGGCATTGATCTAATTAGGCGTTGGAGGTCGAGAACATTGAGACGGGGGACACCGATATCATCAATATAACCAGCTTCTCCGCGCACAGTCTGATCGCCGCCGGAACAAAAGGCATATTTGCCATCTGTATGGGGACCAGCCCCGGTAAACAGAACCACACCGATCGCCTGATCTTCCCTGGCATCTGTAAAAGCATCATACAGTTCAAATACCGTTTTCGGGCGAAAAGCATTGCGCTTATCCGGGCGGTTAATGGTAATTTTGGCGATTCCGTCCGCCTTACAATAAAGAATATCTTGGTAAGTTTTAGCGGTCTGCCATTGAATGGACATTGCTTTGCTAAGGTCGCTTTGGTATTTGATGGCGAAATATCATTGTATCTCAAAGGAGCTTTTTTTTAGCCAAAACTTCTCCTGTTGCTATTCCAAACCAATTAATTCTCGATTTCCAGGGACGACCTCCCCGACGGTATAACTAGGGATATGGTGTGATTGAAAGAATGCGATCGCCTCTGAGGCGTGATCGGGTGGGACAAAAACGACAAAACCAATACCCATATTAAAAGTTTCCCACATAGCACTTTGGGGAACATCTCCCAATTCCGCCAACCAGGTAAAAATGGGAGGAATCGGCCAACTGTGGGGAATCATGCGAATAGCAGCATTTTCCGGAATAGCTCGGGGCAAATTTTCCGGTAGTCCTCCGCCAGTAATATGAGCCATACCATGAATGGGTAAACCCTTAGCAATAGCATTCAGAATAGGTTTGACATAAATGCGAGTAGGAGTCAAACAGACCTGGCCAACAGTTTGACCCTCAAATTGAGTAGGGCGGTCATTCCAATCAATTTGGCGATCGGCGATAATCTTACGAACGAGACTAAAGCCATTACTATGGAGACCACTACTAGCTAAAGCGATCGCCACATCTGCGATTTTCACCTGACTACCATCAAGTAACTGTTGCTTTTCGACAATACCGACACAAAACCCAGCCACGTCATACTCACCTGGGTGATAGAACCCCGGCATCTCGGCCGTTTCTCCCCCCAGTAAAGCACATCCAGCTTGTTGACAACCGGTAGCTATTCCGGTGACCACCTGGGTTAATTGTTCTGGTTCTAGTTTTCCGGTAGCCAGATAATCGAGAAAAAACAGAGGTTCCGCACCACAGGTCAACACATCATTAACACACATAGCCACCAAATCAATACCGATAGTATCGTGGCGGTCAACAGCATGAGCGATCTTTAGCTTAGTACCCACACCATCAGTACCAGATACCAGGACAGGTTGACGGTAGCCTGTGGGTAACTCCAAGCAGCCGCCAAAACCCCCTAAACCACCCAATACTTCTGGGCGATAAGTTCCCTGTACCAGATCGCGGATACGGTTAACAAAATCCCGACCCGCTACCACATCAACACCAGCTTCTCGATAATCCATAATTGATTGTTGTTTTTTTGTGTTCAGGCTTGGCCCGCGAACTCTCCTATAAGGCTTATAAGAAACTTTAATACTTTTTGGAACCACTTAGTATTGCGTCAGTAGAAATTACCCCAAGTCTTGATGACCGGGAATTTGGGCCGGAACCAAACTGTCCAGTTTGTCAGTCCGACGGCAAACTATGCCCCCAGACTAGATCCCCAAATAGAAAAGTTCGTGCTAGTGTGTTGCAGTTCCTTCAACCCAAGCGAACAGGAAATTGAGTAGCGATGACTATGGGGGTGTCATAGCCTGCCATGTAGGGTCTAAGTCAATTTCAGTTCAAACGTGGTTGTTTCATATAGAAGATTTATGAACGCAAAACCTTGGAGTGGTCTAGTTTCTTTACTGGTTCTATCAGTTTGCGCGCCAGCTTATGCTGAAATTGAATGCGATCGCCTTTTATGTCCAGAAAGTGATGGGAGAAGCCATGTTGAGCAATTAGCCAGATCACAGGGGAACATCACCCAAATTGAAACCCATGAATTAGACGACAAACAAGCTGCAACCCTCTTCGTTCGTAATATCCCCGTTCTCACCTTTGTTCAAAACCCCTCAGAAACGACAGCCCGCCCCATCAACTATCAATCTGTCAATGTAGCTGAGAGTTCAACTGGTAATTTAATAGTGGCTTACCCCACACAAGCCAGCGATCCAGTCGCTAGAGCCAATAATGTCGCGGTCAAAATTAATCAGATCAGTCGAGACAATATTGATGCAGATACCATCAGAGTCCGATGGAATGATCAGGAAAAAAATTATGTGATCCAAGTAGGTGAGGAAAAATTAGTAGCCATTGATGGTAATACTATCCTCCCCGACAATACCCGTGATCTGGCTACAGATGCACTACAAGCTACTAACCGCCTGCGGAGACAGGTAGGTAATGCGCCACCCCTCAGCGACATTGAAGGAAGACCAGAGCCGGAAGTGACTACAGTAGCTGTGCGTTCTGTGGCTAATCGTCTCCAGGGTTGGGCTTCTTGGTATGGTCCTGGTTTTCATGGGAACCGCACGGCTAATGGTGAACGCTACAACCAATATGCTATGACTGCGGCTCACCGTTATTTACCTTTTGGTACAGAAGTCCGTGTTACCAATCAGCATAACGGTCGTTCTGTGGTGGTGAGAATTAATGACCGAGGCCCATTTATCGGAGGTCGGATTATTGACTTGTCTGCTGGAGCAGCACAGGCGATCGGTATGATTAGCAGTGGGGTGGCTCCGGTAACGGTGGAGGTGATCACGCCAGCTAATTAAGGTGGATGGTGCTGTTCCCTATACAATGAAGGGAATGATTGATATTAGGGTGCAATTATTGCACCCACAACTACTTTTATGCGCCTGTTTACAACTGTTGCGGCTTGGCGATCGTATTCCCAAGCCTGCCATAATCGGCAAATAGGTTTAGTCCCCACTATGGGGGGTTTACATTCAGGACATTTGAGCTTAATTCGTCAGGCTCGTAATGGCTCTGATCTAGTGGTGGTTAGCATCTTTGTTAACCCCCTACAATTTGGACCTAGGGAAGATTTCCAAAAGTACCCCCGTAATTTGGAGGCGGATTTAGCACTTGGTCGGGAAAATGGGGTTGATGTGGTATTTGCTCCGTCGGTTGAGGAGATTTATGGCTCTGAGGAGACGGGAAACACAGAAACTGGCTTATCTCAACAAACTTGTGTGATTGTCCCTGACTCGCTCACGTCCCGGCTGTGTGGTGCATCCCGTCCGGGACATTTTCAGGGGGTGACAACTATTGTGGCTAAATTGTTTAATTTAATTCAACCCAACCGCGCCTATTTTGGTCAGAAAGATGCTCAACAAGTGGCGGTAATTAGGCGCATGGTGGCGGATTTGAATTGGCCGATTGAGATTGTGGCCTGTCCGATTATTCGAGAGGCTTCGGGACTGGCTTATAGTTCCCGTAATCAGTATTTGACACGGGAACAGAAACAGCAAGCTACAGTTTTATATAAGGCTTTGCAGGCGGCGGGGCGGCGATGCGGTGAGGGAGTGCGATCGCGTGCGGGTCTGCTACAGGCGGCGCAGGAAATTCTGGCGAGAGTGCCGGGCGTGAAGCTAGAATATTTGGAACTGGTTGCGCCAGATACTTTAGTTCAATTGGAAACTGTTGAGGAAATAGGACTTTTGGCGATCGCCGCCTCTGTGGGAAATACTCGTTTGATTGATAATATTATGCTCAATACTCGCCAGCCTATTGTGGCGATCGATGGCCCGGCCGGAGCGGGTAAGTCTACTGTTACCCGTCATATTGCACAACTTTTAAATTTGATGTACCTTGATACCGGAGCGATGTATCGCGCTATTACCTGGAAGGTGCTTCAGTCTCAAATATCTGTGGATGATGAACCGGCGATCGCTCAGTTGGTTAGTGGTTCACGGATTGAGTTGATTCCTGATCAAGATCAAATTAGGGTTTTGATAGATGGGTCTGATGTGACTGAGGCGATCCGTACCCAGGAAGTTACCCGCAATGTATCGGCGATCGCTGCTCAGGTGGCAGTCCGTCGTGGTCTTGTTAAACAACAACAGCAGTTAGGTCGTCGGGGCGGTTTGGTGGCGGAAGGACGCGATATTGGCACTCATGTTTTCCCCGATGCTGAGTTGAAAATTTTTCTGACTGCTTCTGTGGAAGAACGAGCCAAGCGTCGCTATCTGGAATTACAACAAAAGGGTGATTTAAATACCAGTTTAGAAGAGATTAAACAGGACATTATCCGACGGGATGAATTGGATAGTAACCGAACTATTGCTCCACTGCGAAAGGCAGTTGATGCGATCGAACTTAGTACCGATGGACTAAGTATTGAGCAAGTTACTAATGAAATTGTTAGGTTATATACAGAACATCTGAAAAATGATGATGCTCCTGGCTCCAGTAATGGGGTTTAAGGGAGAGCCGAGATAGAGCTACTGTCTCAGGGATTGAACTTATCTAAAATTCCGGTGAATCTGCTGGGATTAGCGTAATCTGTAGTAACCTAGGGTAATTGTAGATCAATTTCCCCAATAATAACTACCTAGTGAAAATTAACAGAAAATTTAATTGGTGTGAAGGAGATATGACGTGGTTCAGCCTTACTACAGAGTATATCGTCGCCAACAAAGAGTTTTAACTCTGGCAATATTGGCAGCATTAAGTAGTTTTGTGATGGGTGTAGCTTTACCTTGGACTTTACATATAGACCGGGAAGCGAGAGTTACATATCAGCCGCCAATAAGTCAGCAAGTAGCGGCTGAGAGACAGACACAAGGAGAGGTAGAAAACTCTAATAATTCAAGACAGCTACCTGTCCCTAATTTAGGAATACCTGGGGTCAAACTGGCTCTAACTCAAAGGTTACAATCAACACAAAGCGCCTTGAACGAGTTAGAAAATGAACGCTTTACTTTTTCGGTTCCTCAACGATTCCAAGGAACTACTATAAAAGAGGTTAATTTGCCACCCGAACGGAAAGTTATTGCTCTGACTTTTGATGATGGTCCTTGGCCGCGAACGACGGAACAGGTTTTAGATATTCTCAGAAAAAATAATATTAAGGCGACTTTTTTCTTAATTGGGGCGGCTTTGAATAACAACAAGGAGATTGCCAAAAAAGTAGCAGATGAAGGTCATGCCTTGGCTAATCATACATGGAACCACCGTTATCATCAAGTAAGTCAGGCGGAAGCGGCGAAGGAGATTAATAGTACAGGGGATTTAATTGAGGAGGTGACAGGAACTAAAACGGCTCTATTTAGACCGCCGGGGGGGGTAATGACTAATGGTTTGGTTCAGTATGTTCATAGCCAAAATCAAGCTAATATTATGTGGTCTGTGGACTCAGCGGATTGGCGATCGGGTACAGATGCGATCGCTCGTAATGTTTTAACTCAAGCCCAACCCGGTGGCATTGTACTGATGCACGATGGAGGCGGGAACCGTGCGCCTACAGTAGCGGCTCTCCCCAGAATTATTGCGGAATTGAAACGGCAGGGTTATGAGTTTGTAACAATACCGGAACTGTTGGAAATTGCGGATGAGTATATGAGTGATGAAGATATCGCCAGCCAGGAACAAAAGGCTCGAGAAATGTCGGAGAGTGACGAAATGCCGATGTATCAATCCCCTTTACCTTATTAGAAGATCCTGATTAACATTGCCGAAGATGGAAATAATTAAACAATGAACCTGTATTCTTTACCAACTCAGTCAGATTTTGCCATTTCCCTAGGGCAGTTGTCCCTGGAAGATGTTTATAATCTGGTGGACGATCCGGCCAATGGTGCGATCGTGGTAATGAGTGGCATGGTTCGCAATCAAACGGACGGCAAACCGGTTAAGTCCCTGGAATATCAAGCCTATCAGCCCATGGCGCTGCGGGTGTTCCAGGAAATTGCCGAACAGATTAAAACTCAATGGCCTGATGTAACGCGGGTGGTTATACAACACCGGATCGGACATCTACAAATTGGGGATATTAGTGTATTGGTGGCCGTGGGTTGTCCTCACCGCCGAGAGGCTTTTGAGGCTTGCCAGTATGCCATTGATACCCTAAAGCATAATGCCCCGATTTGGAAAAAGGAACATTGGGTTGACGGATCTAGTAGTTGGGTTAGTATTGGCTTATGTGAAGCTACCTGCTAACCAGATGAACATTAGGAACTTAATCCGTTCATGTCGCGTCAAACATCAACAGCCTGCCTCAATACGCAAATTTGAAACCATGATCAGTCAATTTGTACCCCTATCCTGGTCTTCCGGGTCGGCAACCGCTCCCGAAGTTAAATTATCTCCTGAAAAGCTGTCGAACTATGATCTAGTTCTACGATGTCAGGAAGGCTTGCAACCAGACCGTCTTGCCTTTACAGAACTATTACGCCGCTATCAGTCCCATGTGGATAAGATTCTGTTTCACCTAGCGCCTGATTGGCAAGATCGGGCGGATTTGGCCCAAGAAATATGGATTCGAGTTTACCGCAATATTAAGCGACTACAGGAACCTGCTAAGTTTCAAGGGTGGTTGAGCAGGATTGCGACTAATTTATTTTATGATGAACTGCGGAAACGGAAACGGGTGAGACCGGCTTTGTCTCTCGATGCTCCTCGTACTGTTGATGATGGGGAGATGGAATGGGAATTGCCAGCAGATCGTCCGGGTCCTGATGAGGATTTAGCGACTAGAGAGTTTTATGATCATCTACAAGAGGCGATCGCTGATTTGCCCGAGGTGTTCCGCACTACTATTGTGCTGCGGGAAATTCAAGGCCTAGCTTATGAGGAAATTGCCGAAATCACCGGAGTTTCTTTAGGAACTGTTAAGTCTCGTATTGCTAGGGCGCGTCAGCGGTTACAATCTCAACTACAACCTTATCTAAATGATTAGTTGAGATGATGACTAATTCCGTTTGGAGGGAATATAATAGGAAGTTAATGGTCAGAAACCGGCGGTCTGTTGATTTTTGTGGCTCTACATTTTCTCCCCGATTAAATTCAAAAAGGTTGGACCGTTGGTTTCGATTTCTGCTTGCGTTTTAGGGGGGTGTCCCAATGAAGTCTAACCATGACGATCGCTTAGGAAATTTAAATCCGAATTGGCATCCTGAGTCCCAGGGAGAAGGGACTTGGGATGAACCAATGTATTATGAGCTACTTTCAGCCTATATTGATGGTGAGGCGACACCAGCAGAACGCCGCCAGGTTCAGCAGCGGTTGGATATTGATCGCCAATATAAGGCGGCTTATTTGCAAATGATGCAACTGCGATCGCGTTGGCACTCAATGCCGGGGCCGAAAAATACTGAATCCGCCCAACAGTTGGCTGGTGCTGTGTTCAACCAGGTTGAACGCCGGAATAATTTGATGGTGGTCAGTGGTGGGGGTGCGATCGCCGCTCTGTTTTTGGCGGTTTTAGCGAGTTGGGCTCCCACTGGTGGGGGTGGTACTCTCTTTGCTCAGTTGAACCGGGTGGAGTCGGAACCACTACAAATTGCTCTGAATGAGCCTTTGCTACCCATTGTAAATCCAGAGGCGGTTAGTTTGACCATAGATCAACCGCTGATTGTGATTCCTAAAGGTCCCATAGCTCACCCCTAGGTTAATTCTAGCTGGGTTTCCAGTCGCCACAGGGAATCAAGACTCCCTGAAAGGAGCTAACTACTTGGGGATACATGAAATAAGCCCAGGTCTCACGCAGAGGTTTTAGATCTGGGGTGTAGGTGAGAATGCGGCGGCGTTGATATTGGTTTTGCTCCGGTGGGCGATCGCTTTGGTAGTCTTCCAGGCGATCGAGGTCGGCGAGAAGGCTGGGGTCTGTGAAGGATAGGATAACTCCAGATACCCAGCGCGTCCCTGTGGTCATGGCTGGATAACCTAGGGAGAGGGAATATAATTCACCTAGGGCGCACGCTGGTAATTCCTCTATGGTGCGTCCGAGACAGTAACGGTTGTAATTGAACTCGCCGGGTTTGAGACTCCCGTAGACAAATACATGGATGAGATCATTTATGCGATCGTTTTCGGTGACTGTGGGTTTCATCGCCTGCCAAAATGTTTGTTAAGATAATCACTAAATCTGGAATAGGCCTGAAAGCGTTATCAGTTATGTTGCACCCGCAACCTTTCATAGCTACAGCTATCCAGTTCAGTTCTTTATGTTCTATTATCGTTCATGGTTTTAGCCACTAGCATTATAGAAAATTTCCTACCGCATCCACTGCCCCTAGGTGCTTTTTTACCCGAATTGGGCCTCGACAGCATTTTCTCAACTCAAGGGGTAATGGTGATGCTACTGGCCGCTTATGCTGTCGCTATGTGGATGTTCCTGACTAGCGCCCCCAAGGTTCATACCATTATGGTCACTGACTTAAATATGGCCAGACAGTTTTATGAGGGGTTGCTAAATTTGCCAGTGGCTGATGTTCCCCTACACTACTACTATAATTATGAGCAAACTTGGGGAGCTACTGGCATCGATCCTTTGTACCTTTCCACTAACATATCAACTGCTAATAACCAAGATTTAGGGGCTTCTGATGGCTTGTGGTATCAGTTGATGAAAAATACACAACTTCATATTATCAGTGGTGCTAGTTATGGTCCAAAAAATCGCCATCGCCATGTTTGTTTCGATCGCGATTGTTTAGACCAAATTTTGATGCGGGTACAAACCCAAGCCCTCAAGTTTAAAATCCGCAGTGAAAGACCTCTAAATTTTTTGGTGAAGGATTGGGATGGACGGGTGTTAGAGTTTTATGAGGTGAAAAACTAACCCGTAAATAGCCATAATGAACCGAAAAGAGACAAGGTTTAACTTGTCTCTCTGGTGGGTTTCAATGGGAAGATTGGGCAGTGATTAATCAATATCAAACAAATAATAATATTCACCGTCTATTAATTGCGGTGAATTGCCGTGATATTTAGCCACCGCCCTGTCTAAAAATGCTTGAGCTTCCTGGGGAGATATATTGGCGGCTTTGGCTAGGCTAGAAACCGTTACTAAGCCTCTATGATCTCGAATTAGGTGCAGAAATACCGATCGCTTATGTCTTTGGCGGCGGTAGAGTTCCCTGCGTCTTTCGCGATACCATTCCCACATAAACCACCCCCCCATAAACAGGGGAATGCTGCCCAAAATCAACCCCCCCGCCACTTTCCCCCAGGGATTATCTGATATGTTGGTGGGGCTAATTAATTCCGTAGCAGCGGATAACCAGAATATCAACCCCAGGGGAATCAAGAAACTGGCGACTATCAGCTTAAATATCTGCATGGTTTCATCCCCCTGACTTCCTTATTGAGGCTAAATTAATAATATCAACAGCGTATGGCTTCTAACAACCGTGAGAAATAAAACCTGGTAGAAATCATCGATTCTCGGCTAACGGTAAAGCCGTTATCTGAGAGAATTTTGATGATATCTGCCTCCCGGTGTTGATAGGCGCGGGTGGTTTTGCTGGGTCCAGGGAAAAATTCGCCAATTTTTTTAAGTATACTCAGGGCTAAGGTTTTGGGGGCGAAACTCAGAATGATCCTGTTTTCGGCGAGGGAACATAGATGAGAGATCATCTCTGCTGCTTGGTTTTGGGGATAGTGAATTAACACATCTAAGCAAATTACCGTGTGATAGCGACCTGTTAATTTTTCTAGGTCTTGCGCCATAAAGTTGATATTACTGGCGCGGGTGATTAGTTGGTTTCTGGCGCGTTGGGATGCTTCGGCGACCATTTTTTCGGAAATGTCGCTGGCGGAAACGATCGCCCCTGCGTCTCCCAAGGGTATGCTGAGGCTTCCGACTCCACAGCCTGCATCACATACCATTAAGCCGCCTAGGTTTCCATCAGCTTGCAGCCATTCTATGACGCGATCGACGGTTTGCTGGTGTCCGTCGCGGATATCCCGCTGTACCCGGTTGACTTCGCCGTTACCATAAATTCTTTGCCAGCGATCGAAGCCCGTTGAATTAAAATACTGCCGAACAACGGTTTTATCGTCTACCACACTCATGAAACTGCCTGCTGTGAAAAGGGTGTCCAACCCTTGATTCTACCATTTAGGGGTTACAATTTGGAGGTTTTGCTATCCTCAAATTCCTCAAGAAGGGTGGGTTCCTTCGGTACTAATACCCACAGTATGGCATAGATGATAATGCCGGGGGCGGCGGATAGGCCTAAAATAATAAAGGTGAGTCTCACTAGCAAGGGGTCAACATTGAAGTATTGGGCGACTCCTCCGGCTACTCCGGCGATTTGGCAATGTTCACGGCTGCGGTATAATTTTTTCATGGTGTCCTCCTCTAATGGGCGATCGTTTTGGTTGACAGTGATCACTTCAATTTCTGATGGAACAATTCCCGATCGCTTCATGATTAATTGGGGTTCGGAAAACCGCCCATCCCCTGTCCGGCTAACCATCCGGTTGTCCAGGCGTTTTGAAAATTGAAGCCTCCTGTCACGCCGTCAATATCAAGAATTTCTCCGGCGAAATATAGCCCCGGACACCGCCGACTTCCCATGGTCTTAAAGTCTATTTCTTTCAGGTTGACTCCGCCACAGGTGACGAATTCTTCTTTAAAGACTCCTTTACCAGTGATTTGATGGCGACTGCGTTTTAATTCTTCGATGAGTTGATTTAAGTGTTTTTTAGATAGTTCCGCCCAAGGTTGTTGGGGGTTGATTCCTACTCGGATAATTAGATATTGCCAGAGGCGACGGGGTAAATTAATCGGACAGTGGGAAGATGGCGATCGCTTGCCAAATTCAGATTTAGTCTGGAGGATAATTTCTCGCAATTGGTCTATATTTAATTCTGGTAGCCAATCAATTATTAAGGGGGTTTTATAACGACATTCCTGCAAAAATCTAGCCCCCCAAGCTGATAATTTTAAGACGGCGGGTCCACTAATTCCCCAGTGAGTAATTAACAGGGGTCCGGTTTGGGTTAAGGGGGTTCCGGTTAGTTTTAGATTCACTGAATCTACGGATATTCCGGCTAATTCCTGCAAGGGTTTATCGGCTATATTAAAGGTGAATAGGGAGGGAACTGGGGGGATGATAGTATGTCCTAATTTTTGGGCAAAATTATAGCCGGCGGGAGTGCTTCCTGTGGCTAGTAATAGGCGATCGCATTGGTAAACTTCCTGGGATTTTAAACAGACTTGAAAGCCTCGCTCAAGTTGAGTAATACCCACAACCGCCGCCCCGGTTTTGACTTTGACTCCCGCATTTTGGGCGCTATTTAATAAGCAATTAACAATGGTTGCCGAATCATCAGTTATGGGGAACATTCGACCATCAGCCTCGGTTTTTAACTTAACTCCTCGCTGGGTAAACCAGTCTACGGTATGTTTAGCTTGAAACCTAGTAAAAGGTCCGCGCAAGGCTTTGTTACCCCTGGGATAGTTGCGAATAAACTCCACAGGGTCAAAACAGGCGTGGGTAACGTTACAGCGTCCGCCGCCAGAAATACGAACTTTGGCTAGGGGAGTTTTTCCAGCTTCTAATAGGGTAACATGGGTTTTAGGGTAGGTTTCTTTACAGGCGATCGCCCCAAAAAAACCCGCCGCCCCACCACCAATTACAATGACTTCGATCATGTCTTGTTTCTCAAAGTTTTATTAATAATTGTACCCGATAAATACCACAGATAAATGCTGAGTAAATATCAGGCACAATTCAGGAATACTTATCCCGCCAAATGTTCTAGCAGCAGGTCGTGGACAAAACGATATCTTCCCCCTACTCTTTGGAGAATTTGGCGATCGCAGGCTTGATTAAGAAACTCCACATAATTCCAGGGTATTACTTTTTTATCCAACAGAAACCAGCGCAGGCTATAGTGTTCGATTATAGTTGCACCTCCTAAACACAAACTAAACATTAAGGCTATGGCTATTCCCGGAATTATTGCTGATAATATGGTGATATATTCCCCGGTTATATACAGATATAACATCGATAAATTTATACCTATTGGACAGGCTATACAGAACATCACCAGGCTATTTTGGGCCGCTTGATTAATCGGCTGATTCGGATATTTGATATGAGTTATACCCATTTGAGTTAAGGGAAACAGCGCCAGGATAATCAAGACAGCCATTAATCCATAAATAAACCCATAAATCAACTGCCCCATTATCCCAGCAATTAAGGCAGTAATTATGCCGCCTACCATAGCAAAAATTACCCCCTTCTTAATTTTAGACCAACCATAATTTAAGAAATGCGGGTTGAAATCATTAGCTAGTATGCCAGCAATCAACCCCACAAATCCTGATGAAAATACATCCCATAAAAAATTATGTATTGTACCAATAAGAATGCCGATTGTCGCGCCAAAAATCAACACAAGAATCATCAGATAAATAAACTCCAACAGTTTATTACCCAAGAAATTATGTCCGATTTGGTGTAGTACAAACTCTGACTGATTTTGTGCTTGCATACGCTTGGCTAACCATCGCAGATACCGTTTAGCCATGACGGGTTCATGGTTCAAAATGCCATGAGATTTATCTGGTGTGTTGGGTAGGTTTTTAGTTAACCTTTGGCTAATATAGATATCTAATAAATCACTCTGCAATTGACTGAGATCAGCATCGTTATTATGAAACAAATAACTATCTATTTGAGGATATAAATTTTCCCTATCAATCACAGTTATTAAATCCAGGAATAAGGGAATACTAGCTAAGGTGAGCAATCCTTTGTCGTTTTGTATTACCTCCCAGATATGTCCGCCGTCTAAAGAGTGGAGATAATTATGAATATGCTGATCAGTTAATGGTTGTAAATACACTAATCCTTGTAAAGAATCAATAGTTTTTCCCGATTGTAAATAGTGGTCATCACGACAACAAACTACTCCATCTCGAACATTGAAAAACTCACTTAGTTTCTCAAAAGGTACTTGTTGTAATCCATCAATAAGAGGCAGTATTTTACCATTTTTCAGCCATTTTTTGGCAATAAATCTGGGTAAATTATAGCGATTTTTTAAATCTTCAACCAGCCAACTATCAATAGATTGTTTAGGATTGTTCAAAGTAGCTAATTCAAATAAAATCGGGATAGCACTATCTGAGTCTTCTTCGGCGATTTTAATTAAATCTCTGGCTAATTTCAAAAGTAGGGTGGTTTTTCCTATTCCTGGTTTCCCTAAAATTAATAGTTTCTGCTGGGATACTTTAAATATATCTAGGACTGTTTGTTGGGGTTCTTCGCCTTCTTTTCTGGTAAAAATATGTTCCGGGAGTTGGTGTCGCCATTGTTCCCTAAATGCAGGGTTTAACGAGGATGTTAGGGATAATTGGGGTATTCTGCCATTAGTTTCTGCTTCGGGTTTAGCCACCCGTGAAATTAATTGATCACTGTGGAGGGAATTGTGCAAACGAACTACTACATCATCTTGTTGAATTTTGAGAATTTGTGTACGCCAGTATGATTGGTCAAAATACATTGATAATCACGTAAAACTCCTGGGAGGGTTGGAAGCTCCGTGATTGATCACGGAGAGGAA
>NZ_JARPLU010000089.1:0-20525 GCF_032349615.1 Limnospira sp. PMC 1279.21
TGGGTTTCACCTAACCTACAAAGCCTTCTGTTGGGTTTCACCCAACCTACAAAGCTACCCGCCTCTTTCCCGTAGTCGTAGGGTGCGACCCACGCGGGAGGTTCCGTTGCAGGTCTCAACCCAAAAACACCATCTCTCACCTTCTGTTGGGTGAAACCCAAGCGACAAAAGCTGCTGTTGGGTGAAACCCAAGCGACAAAGCTGGTAGGGGCGGGTGCTAGATCAGCTACCGGAAAAACCCGTCAACTACCGGAACCCGCCCCCAGACGATCGCTTTTTAAGGCACAGCCGAACCGTGTCGCACCTGCCCTACACCGCAACCTTTTGATTACTAGCTGCCGAGGAAACCTCCGGCGTATTTTCCTCAGAAGGGGGAACCACTTGCCAGAATTTAGGTAGGAACTCAGACCAATTAGCCAAAATCGAAGCTGCCACCTTGCTACCAGTGCGATCGCTATGGTCTTGAATCAATCCCCGCAACTGAGCCTCACCTTGACTGGTCGCTACCCGTTGAATGCGGACAATTTCCCCATTCACACAATCCGGGAAAGATCCATCCAGGTCAAGGAAATAAGCAATACCGCCAGTCATTCCAGCCCCGACGTTACGGCCGACCTTACCGAGGACCACAACCACACCACCAGTCATATACTCGCAGCAATGGTCGCCTGCGCCTTCAATAACTGCTTGTCCCATAGAATTACGAACAGCGAAACGCTCACCCGCTTGTCCCCGTGCGAACAGAGTGCCTCCGGTAGCTCCATATAGACAAGTATTGCCAATAATCACATTTTCCCCAGAGTCCAGAGTCGAGTCATCACTCGGCTTAACAATCAACTCGCCGCCGTGCATACCCTTACCCACATAATCATTAGCCTCGCCATTGAGGGTTAAAATCATGCCGGGTAGGTTAAACGCGCCAAAACTCTGACCTGCTGACCCGTTAAAGGTGAGGGCAATTTCCCCAGAGAAACCACTATTGCCGTACATAGAGGCAATTTTCCCAGCAATGCGAGCGCCCACAGTGCGATCGGTATTGACAATATCCAAAGTTTTGGCAACCTTGGACTGATGGGAAATGGCATCAGAGATTTCTTGATCAGCCAAAATGCTGTCGTCTAACACCGGACCATTGCTGTGTACAGGTTCATGATTCAACCAATCATTACCCGGAGCGACCGGAGGCTGCATCAACACCCCTAAATCCAATCCTTTGGTTTTCGCCAGAGGTAAATCGCGCATTTTTAGGAGGTCCGATCGCCCCATCAAATCAGTCAGGGAACGGTAACCCAGCATAGCCAACAACTCCCGCACCTCTGATGCGACAAAATGGAAGAAATTAACCACATGGTCAGGAGTTCCTGGGAAGCGTTTACGCAACTCCTCCCGCTGAGTAGTGACCCCCACCGGACAACCATTGGTGTGACAAATCCGAGCCATGATACAGCCTTCGGAAATCATGGCGATCGTACCAAAGCCAAACTCTTCGGCTCCCATGAGAGCGCCCATGACCACATCCCAGCCGGACTTGAGACCACCATCAACCCGTAGGCGAACACGATCGCGCAATTGGTTTTCCATCAGTACCCGATGCACCTCCGTTAAACCCAACTCCCAGGGTGTTCCGGCGTGTTTAATGGAAGACAAAGGCGAGGCTCCCGTGCCGCCATCATGACCCGAAATCTGGATATAGTCCGCATTAGCCTTAGCTACCCCAGCCGCAATAGTACCAATACCAATTTCCGCTACCAGTTTCACCGACACCTGAGCATTAGGATTAATCTGATGCAAGTCAAAAATCAACTGTGCCAAATCCTCGATGGAGTAGATATCATGATGAGGCGGCGGAGAGATAAGCGTGACACCAGGTTTAGACCGTCGCAACATGGCGATATAGGGGCTAACTTTCTTGCCGGGCAGTTGTCCCCCCTCACCGGGTTTCGCCCCTTGAGCGACTTTAATCTCGATGGACTGGGCATTCATCAGATACTCTGGTGTTACCCCAAAGCGACCAGAAGCAACCTGTTTAATGGCAGAGGAGCAACTATCCCCATTTTTTAAGCCTCGTAGATATGGGCGACTGGGAGAAATGCCATCATCCCCGACATCAGATAAAGGCTTAAACCGGGCGGGGTCTTCGCCACCTTCCCCAGAATTTGACTTTCCGCCTAGACGGTTCATGGCGATCGCCAAAGTTTCGTGAGCCTCTGGCGACAGCGCCCCCAAAGACATTCCCCCAGTACAGAAGCGCTTGACAATATCCGTAATGGGTTCTACCTCATCAATAGAGATGGGAGAGCGATCGCTTTGGAAATCCAGTAAATCTCGCAGCGCCGCCACTGGGCTGTCTTTCAGGTAAGCCTGGTAAGTCGTGTAATGGTCTGCACCCTCACCGCGTACCGCCTGATGCAGTAACTTCGCCAATTCCGGGCTATTGCCGTGATATTCTCCCCGTTTAAAATAATTCACAAAGCCGTAGTTTTCCAGCTTTTTGCCTTGCATTTCCGGGAAAGCCTTAGCGTGAAACTGGCTGACCTCCATAGCCAACTCCGCCACAGTCAACCCTCCAATCCGAGAAGTCGTCCCCTTGAAGCCCAAATTCAACAGGTCTTCCCCGATACCGATCGCCTCAAAAATTTGGGCTCCTTGGTAAGAAGACAGTAGAGAAATCCCCATTTTCGAGAGAATTTTTAACAGTCCCCCTTCCACCGCCGCGCGATAGTTTTCCTGAGCCTGAACCATGCTCAAAGGTGGCATTTTCCCTTTTTCCATCGCCATCTGAGTTTTGGGTTCCGACCACCACTGTCGCACCGTCGCCAAAGCCAAATAGGGGCAGACAGCAGACGCACCATAGCCGATTAAACAGGCAAAATGATGGGTACTCCAGCATTGGGCAGTGTTCACCACCAACGAGCATTTCAAGCGGTCTCCCGACTCAATCAGATGGTGATGGACAGCCCCCACAGCCAACAGAGGAGGGATATAGGTATTTTCCCCATTCAAAGGCGATTGGCTCTCCGAGTTGCGATCGCTGAGAATCAAGATTTTCGCCCCCTGAGCCACTGCGGCGATCGCTTTTTCGCACAGAGCCTCCACCGCCAACCGCAACCCGTCCGGTCCCGTCGCCACCGGATACAGAGTAGACAGAGTGACCGCCTTTAAACCAGAGTCCGCCAGTTTTTGCAGTTCCGCCTCATTGAGGACTGGGGATGATATTTTTAGCATCCGCGCATCTTCCGGTTTAGGGTCTAGGAGGTTTCCGCGTTCTCCCAAGCGCATTTGTAGGGACATGACAATGCGCTCCCGTAGGGGGTCAATAGCCGGGTTAGTCACCTGAGCAAAGCGCTGTTTAAAATAGTCATATAGCAGGTGAGGTTGTTCCGAAATCACCGCCAGGGGGATATCATCTCCCATACAGAAAGTCGGTTCTTTCCCCAAACTCGCCATATCCGCAATCACCATTTCCACATCTTCCGAACCGTAACCAAAGGCTTTTTGGATAGCCAGGTCAGGAAGAAGAGGATTTTCTGTCCCCACAAAAGGTTGAGGCTCCAAATCGTAGCGGTATTTTCGCAGCCATTCCCCATAGTTGCATTTCGCCGCCACTTTCCGTTTAATATCCCAGTTTTTGAGGATTTCCGACTCCTCCAAGTTCACCGCGATAGTTTGTCCGGGTCCCAGGCGACCTTTTTCCAGAATTTCCGACTCCTCAACTTGTACTACTCCCGCTTCCGAGCCGACAATAATCAAACCCCCTTTGGTGATGCAGTAGCGAGCGGGTCTGAGTCCATTGCGGTCTAAGCAGGCTCCCACCTGTTTACCATCGCTAAATACTAGCAAAGCCGGACCATCCCAGGGTTCTTGTACTCCGCTGTGGAATTCGTAGAAGTCCGTAATTTCTGGATAGTCTTTCAGCAGCGGCTGATTTTGGTAGGCTTCTGGAACCATAATCATCAACGACTCGGAAGGTTCCCGTCCCGTCCGCACCAGGAGTTCCATCACGTTGTCGAGGTTAGCCGAATCGCTGTTATTGGCATCCACAAAGGGTTTCAGGTCCCAAAGGCGATCGCCCCAAACCGGATGAGAGAGGATACCTTCCCGCGCACGCATCCAGTTAATGTTACCCAGAAGCGTGTTAATTTCCCCGTTATGCCCCAGTAACCGCATCGGTTGAGCGAGAGGCCAGCGTGGCATAGTATTAGTGCTGAAGCGCCTATGATACACCGCAAATTGACTTTCATAGTCGGGATTTTGTAAATCACGGTAAAACTCACCCAACACCGCCGATCGCACCATACCCTTGTAAACAATAGTCCGACAGGACCAGGAGCAAATGTAGATATCCTGTCCCCAGACTAAGCCCTCTTTTTCTAGGGCTACCCCACACTGGCGGCGTGCTAGATATAATTGACGTTCTAGGTCATCTCCCACCAGACCTTTTTTTGAGCTAACAATAAGCTGTTCAATGCAGGGTTGGTTAGCTGCCGCCATTGGTCCGAGGACTTCCGGGCGCACCGGAACCACTCGCCAACCTATCAGGTTCAGGTTTTCCGACTCCAGAACTTTGGCGATCGTATCGCGGGCTAACTGTTGTTTACCTTCGCCGTCCGAAACCTGATGATTGGGGTCCGAATTTTCTGAAGAACCCGCCTGGGGTAGAAATACCATTCCTACTCCATAGTCACCCTCTGGACTGACCCCATATCCTTCCGCTTGCAGTATTTTCCAGGGAATAGTAGTCATCACTCCGGCTCCGTCCCCAGAGTCGTAATCGGCACTACATCCTCCCCTGTGTTCCAGACAGCCTAGGGCTTTTAAGGCTTTCTCAATTATGCTATGGTTGGCTTTTCCGTTTAGGTCTGCAATGAACCCAACGCCACAAGCATCTCTTTCTTCCACCAGCCACCGAGGACCCGCGTAGGGTGTACCCAGGCTATTTCCCTGGTTAGATAACCGGCGAACTTTCAGGGTAGGGGGTTGATGGGGGTTGAAATTGGTTTCTTTTCTATCCATGTCTCGATCAATGGGTTTTGCTAGGGAAATTGCTGTCTGGTGTCCGTTGTCCGTGAAATGCCCTTAGGTATTATTATGTAGCCAAGATTCGTAGGGTGCGTCACATCCGACCGGCTACGAGAAACACCAACCAAAAGCGTTATTGTGACGCACTCCGTGTTGATTTACTCCGAAATTTTCGCATCGAGGGGCGGGTTCTGACGCGCGACTCTATTTCCACGCCCATTGTTTGTGAACCCGCCTGTACCCTATTCCAAGCCATAGCTCATAATTACCTAGGATACACGCGATTTTTGGTCTTGACTCACAAAAGTTTAAATCTGATTACATTTTGATTTCATGTTTAACTCATCCCGATTTTCTGTAAATTTGGCTGCTTTTTTCTGGTTGTTGTCCTCTCCCGCCCTTAGCACTCCCACTGAGGGGTTCGGCGGGGGTGTGGCATTAGCGGCGGGGTATACCATTGTATCAAAACCTATTCAATCAGGAACCGACATTGCCATCAACGGACAAAATTTGCCAGTTAATTGGCTAGAGTGGCAAGATTCTCGCATACCAGACCGCCTTGCTATTGGTATTAGCGATTTGGGCTTAATGCACTCCATGGGAGTCGAACTCCTTGATACCGATAACCACCAACAACAGCCCATTAGTTGGTTTGCATTTTCCCATAACGTGCCTACACACTATCAATCTGGCTACCGATACCTAGAGATTAGCGAACTGGCAGCCAGGGAAAATTGGCAAATTCAGATCCAGGGAAACCGTCTCGAAATTGTCACCCCCCCTAGCACTATTGAATCAGTGCAGGCTGATTTCATTGAAGATAATATCTGTGTTCCCGTGGCGGGTGCTTGTAGGGGCGGGTGCAACATATCCCACGGGAAAAATCAGCCAACTCCCCACACCCGCCCCTCGGATCCGGTGTTGAGCGGGGCTGATTTCGGCATCCCCCCTTACACAGTCGCCCTAGCTTCTTTGGGGGAAACGACTGGTGACAGAACCGCCGGACGGGTTCAAGAATTATCTGACCTCCCCACCACAACACTCGTCAACCCGCCAGGACGCAACTCGGAAAATTTCTGTCGCCGTTTTGTCGTTAGACTCACCAACCCAGCCAATTGGCAAACTCCTAGTATCATCGGGCGCAGCATATCTCCCCAAAACCTCGATATATCTGATCTTCCCCCCCCTCTGCAAGAGTTACTTAAACCACCGTCCCCACAACCAGAACCAGAACCTGAGCCAACAGAGGAAACCAACTTAGAAGATGAAGGGGATAGGCAACCTTCACCCCCACCACCCCAGGAATTACCGCCTTTGGTATGGTGGTCAATTCCCTTGGAGGCTACATCGCCTCACCTCTCCAATAGTAGCGGCTCGCACCAGCTACTCGGTTCCGTAATTTTGCCTGGTAATAATATCCAATCTCTCACCCCCTCCGAGAGTTCATCAGATCTCTGGACAAATTTAATGGGGTTATGGGTAGATTCCCAGAACCAGCAAACTCGCCTGATTTTCAGCACTCCCACCGGGTGGCAGCCTGTGATCACCTCTAGTGCCGTGCTACCGGAAATTAACATCGAAATTCGCCCCGATTTTTGGCGCGATCGCAATATCGTTTGGGCTGAGGGACTGCGCTGGCAACAAAAATATATCGATCTTAATAGCCACCAGAGGCTATCTACACCCCCTCCCTCAAACTCTACTGGCCGCGAGTCGGCTAGGTTCCCAGTCGTTTGGTTAGAGATAGACTTAAATAACCAGGGAATTTCCCTACAACCGATTCTCAGCCGACCAGGATCTCGCTCCGGTGTCAGCCCCTTGGTTCATGTCGCTAGTAGCACCAGAGCCGCCGCTGCCATCAATGGCGGATTTTTCAATCGCAATAATCAATATCCCCTGGGAGCCATCAGACATCAAAATCGCTGGCTCTCTGGCCCGATTCTCAACCGGGGGGCGATCGCTTGGACAGACCAAAACCAATTTTTTATCGATCGCCTCGAACTTTCACAAACCTTGTTCCCCGACCGTCGTGAACCTATCCCCCTTGATCGCCTCAATAGTGCCTTTATTCAACGGGGACTATCTCGCTATACTTCTGACTGGGGAAGCACCTATAGCCCTTTTACTCCCAGAGAAATTGCTATCACTGTTCAAGGCGAAACCATTATTAGTCACCAAGTCCTCGACTCCATTAACTTTTCCGCCGTCCCTATTCCCGACGATGGCTATTTACTAATTCTGCGAAATGAACCCGAAATAGCTTTAGCCCTCGGCATAGATGAAACCCAGTGTATCGGGTTGGTTTGTCCCCCTAGCACCCAGACAGAACACCAACCCCTACCCGTGCAACTTGTTGATGAAACTAATCCGCCCGATTTTGCTGAATATCCCCATATTCTGGGGGCTGGTCCTCTGTTACTGCGGGGCAACCAAGTAGTCCTAGATGCTAGGGCCGAAAACTTTAGTGATGCTTTTAATACTCAAAGGGCTATCCGCAGTGCCGTCGGTCTGAAAACTAACACCCCAGGGCGATCGGGCAGCGACTCCCCAGCAGTATCGCTTTTATTAGTCGTAGTCCATCCACGTCTTGGTGGTCCTGGACCTTCTCTGGCTGAATTAGCAGAGTTAATGAAACAGTTGGGGGCTACTGATGCTCTCAATTTGGACGGTGGTAGTTCCACTGGTCTCTATTTAGGTGGGTATCTACTCGATCGCCCTCCTCAAACCGCCGCCCCTATTCACAATGCCCTGGGTGTGTTCTTATCCCCTTAAAAACTATGACTTCTATGTAAAGCTATGGGTGGCTACCGTAAAGTTTTGATAAAATCTGGTAGCTATCACCGCATTCTGAGGCAAACCGGGTGACATCTTCCCTAATCTGTTTGCTATGGTGGTTTGTAGGAATCAAGGCTCAATGTAAAGGCTCGAACCTCGAGCATCTAAAGCCCTGAGCTAGTGCCAAATTTATCCTAATTTTTTCAAGGACAGATTGCTATGGTAGCCATCAAAGAAAATCCTCAAGTTGCAGCCACACTCGTCGCCACCATTCCCCAATTGCCTTCAGCCACTGAGTTGCGGCCTTGGGGTTCTTTTACCGTATTAGAAGAAGGACCTGGCTACAAAATTAAACGCATTGAGGTAAACCCAGGCCATCGCCTTAGCTTACAAATGCACCATCATCGCAGTGAACACTGGATTGTAGTTTCTGGTACTGCTAGAGTTACCTGTGGCGATCGTGAAGAGGTACTATTTTCTAATCAATCGACTTATGTGCCTCAATGTACAACCCACCGCCTGGAAAATCCCGGCGTGATACCTCTGGTTTTGATTGAGGTTCAGAATGGAGAGTATTTAGGGGAAGATGACATTGTTCGTTTTCAGGATGACTACTCCCGCAGCCGCTAATCTCCAGGAATTCCGCATTCTATCAGTGTTGATTGCCTGAATTGCCTTAATGTATTTGTGTAGTTGTCTCCTGTAGCTGTATAATTACGGCTTGACCCAAAATCCAGGGTGCTTATGGTCGATCCTCAGTTATCGGTTATCTCTGAACTATGATTCATCTAACCCAATCTGCCACTAATGAAGTTTTACGCCAACAGTCTAGGAAGAATGACTCCAACCTATTGTTTCGACTAGGAGTTAAGTCTGGGGGGTGTTGTGATTGGGTTTATACCTTCAGTTTGGAACCATCAGCCACAGCCAACGATGGCGTTTATCAGTGTGGTTCGATTAAGATAGTGATTGATAGCCACAGCGCTCCCTACCTGGAGGGATTGACCCTAGACTATTCAGAGGATCTCATGGGGGGAGGCTTCCGGTTCGATAATCCTAATGCAGCCAAGACCTGTAGTTGTGGTCACTCTTTTGTCCGTAAGTCCTGATATTAGGGAGTTGCGTCCGATTCGCTTCCGTATTTCCAAAAAAAGTTTGCCAAAAGCAGTTAGATCGTTTAAAATAAAGTTTTGGGTATCAGAATCTAACTTATAGATAGAAAGGAAAATCCCATCCCCAAATCGGGGAGGGCTATTTCGGTGGAGATACCGCAACCCCTAAAATTGACGAATTCATAGATTATGTCGTAACTCATGCCCACTATACAGCAACTAATTCGTTCTGCACGAGAAAAGACTGATAAAAAAACCAAGTCTCCAGCCCTGAAAAGTTGTCCGCAACGTCGTGGGGTTTGTACTCGTGTTTATACTACAACACCTAAAAAACCGAATTCAGCACTTCGCAAAGTAGCAAGGGTGCGCCTGACTTCAGGATTTGAAGTGACAGCATATATACCGGGTATTGGTCATAACTTACAAGAACACTCTGTGGTAATGATTAGAGGCGGTCGGGTGAAAGACTTACCAGGCGTTCGATATCACATAATTCGTGGGACATTGGACACAGCGGGAGTCAAAGATCGTCGCAACGGCCGTTCTAAATACGGAGCCAAACGCCCGAAGGCTTAGGACCGGAGTATGAATTAACCCAAATTTTGGCAGCCTAATTTTATGGGCGGGTCTGGTTGACATGGGTTATTGTAGGTCTTGCTGGCTCGGCAGGAATTTAAGATTGTGTTGAGGGAAAATTTAGTATGTCTCGTCGTAGAGTTGTTCAAAAACGTCCGGTTCCTCCTGATTCTAGGTATAACAGTCGCCTGGTGAGCATGATGGTGCGTCGCATCATGAGGCACGGCAAAAAATCTGTAGCTCACAACATCGTTTATGATGCTTTGGCTACTATTGAGGAACGGACGGGATCTGATCCTCTGGAATTGTTTGAAAAAGCGGTGAGGAATGCGACTCCTTTGGTAGAAGTTAAGGCTCGCCGGGTGGGAGGAGCGACTTATCAAGTTCCCATGGAAGTGCGTTCCGAAAGGGGAACCACCTTAGCTTTGCGGTGGTTGATTCACTTTTCGAGGACTCGTTCAGGGCGATCGATGGCTAGTAGACTAGCATCAGAACTGATGGATGCAGCCAATGAAACCGGGAGTGCAGTTCGGAAGCGGGAAGAAACGCACCGGATGGCAGAAGCCAACAAAGCCTTCGCCCATTATCGGTATTAAAATATTGGATTAGCAGTCAGTTCCAGAAACGTATAAAATCTTAATAAAGGTTTAAAAAAGGAGGTAGCTGTGGCACGTACCATCCCGCTTGAGAGAGTACGTAATATCGGCATCGCAGCCCATATCGATGCGGGCAAGACAACCACTACGGAGAGGATTCTATTCTATTCGGGTGTGGTTCACAAAATGGGCGAGGTTCATGAAGGAACTGCTGTAACGGACTGGATGGCTCAAGAGCGGGAGCGTGGTATTACCATCACGGCTGCCGCCATTAGTACCAGTTGGCTAGATCATCGCATTAACATCATTGATACTCCTGGTCACGTTGACTTCACCATTGAAGTAGAACGGTCTATGCGGGTTCTTGATGGGGTGATTGCAGTTTTCTGTTCTGTCGGTGGCGTACAGCCTCAGTCAGAAACGGTTTGGCGGCAGGCTGAACGCTATCAGGTTCCCCGAATTGCATTCATTAATAAAATGGATCGCACCGGGGCGGACTTTTTTAAGGTCTATGGTCAAATCCGCGATCGCTTGCGAGCTAATGCAGTACCGATCCAGGTTCCCGTAGGTCGTGAGAGTGACTTTCACGGCTTGGTAGATCTAGTCGCGATGAAGACTTATCTGTACACCAATGACCTGGGAACTGATATCCAAGTCAGTGATGAGATTCCAGAGGAAGTCCAAGATTTGGTAGCAGAGTATCGGGAAAAACTCCTAGAAGCTGTAGCCGAAACGGATGAGGCTTTGATGGAGAAATATCTCGAACAGCTCGAAGGTGGGGAAGCTCTCACAGAAGAAGAAATTCGTCATAGCTTACGTCAAGGGACAATTAAAGGCTTGATTGTTCCGGTAATTTGCGGTTCTTCTTTCAAAAACCGAGGGGTTCAAAGGCTTCTGGATGCTGTGGTAGACTATCTTCCGGCTCCCACAGAAGTGCCTCCCATTAAAGGGGTACTACCGGACGGAGAAGAGGGGGTTCGCTATGCGGATGATGATGCACCGCTATCAGCCTTGGCGTTCAAAGTGATGGCTGATCCTTATGGACGTTTAACTTTTGTGCGGGTCTATTCCGGTGTTCTCCAGAAAGGAAGTTACATCTACAATGCCACTAAGAACAAGAAAGAGCGGATTTCTCGCTTGATCGTTCTCAAGTCTGATGAACGCATTGAGGTAGAAGAACTCCGAGCCGGGGACTTGGGAGCGGCTTTAGGTCTCAAGGATACCCTGACTGGGGATACAATCTGTGATGAAGCCAACTCGATTATCCTGGAGTCCTTATATATCCCAGAGCCGGTGATTTCGGTGGCGGTAGAACCCAAAACCAAACAGGATATGGAGAAACTCTCCAAGGCTTTGCAGTCCTTATCTGAGGAAGATCCGACTTTCCGGGTATCAATTGACTCGGAGACTAACCAAACGGTAATTGCTGGAATGGGTGAACTACACCTGGAAATTCTGGTAGACCGGATGTTACGAGAGTTCAAGGTGGAAGCTAACATTGGCGCTCCCCAGGTGGCTTACCGTGAGACTATCCGTAAGTCAATTCGCACCGAAGGAAAGTTCATCCGTCAGAGTGGTGGTAAGGGTCAGTATGGCCACGTTGTGATTGAATTGGAACCGGGTGAGCCGGGAAGTGGATTTGAATTTGTCTCCAAGATTGTTGGGGGTTCTGTTCCCAAGGAATATATTAATCCGGCGGAACAGGGGATGAAGGAAGCCTGCGAGTCCGGTGTGATTGCTGGTTATCCACTCATCGATGTCAAAGCTACTCTGGTGGATGGTTCCTACCATGAGGTTGACTCCTCGGAAATGGCCTTTAAGATTGCCGGTTCCATGGCGATTAAAAATGGTGTCACCAAGGCTTCACCTGTGCTGTTGGAGCCGATGATGAAAGTTGAAGTGGAAGTTCCCGAAGATTTCATTGGGAATGTCATCGGGGATCTAAACTCCCGCCGTGGTCAGATTGAGGGTCAGGAAACTGATCAGAGTCAATCCATTGCCAAGGTAGTGGCTAAAGTTCCTCTGGCTACAATGTTTGGCTATGCGACGGATATCCGCTCGAAAACTCAAGGCAGGGGGGTCTTCTCGATGGAGTTTAGCCATTATGAAGAGGTGCCTCGGAGTGTGGCAGAAACTATCATTGCGAAGAGCAAAGGTAACTAGAGATTAGGATGGTGGCGCGAGCGCGGTGGTGGTGTAAACTGCTGCGATCGCACCAACTATGCGGTCTCGAACTTGATCATTCATTACTAGAAGAACAAACGAAACAATAATATGGCACGCGCAAAATTTGAACGGAACAAACCTCACGTTAACATTGGTACTATCGGTCACGTTGACCACGGTAAAACCACGCTGACTGCTGCTATCACCATGACATTGGCTGCCTCTGGTGGTGCTAAAGCTCGTAAGTATGATGATATTGATGCGGCTCCTGAAGAAAAGCAGCGGGGTATTACCATCAATACCGCTCACGTAGAGTATGAAACTGAACAACGCCACTATGCTCACGTTGACTGTCCGGGACACGCTGACTATGTGAAAAATATGATCACTGGTGCTGCCCAAATGGATGGTGCAATTCTGGTGGTTTCAGCGGCTGATGGTCCTATGCCTCAAACCCGTGAACATATTCTGCTGGCGAAACAGGTAGGGGTTCCTAGTATCGTGGTTTTCCTGAACAAAGCCGATATGGTAGATGATGAGGAACTACTGGAACTGGTGGAATTGGAAGTTCGCGAACTGCTAAGTTCATACGATTTCCCCGGTGACGATATTCCCATTGTTTCTGGTTCTGCTTTGAAAGCATTGGACTTTCTGACAGAAAACCCCAAAACTACTCGCGGTGAGAATGATTGGGTTGACAAGATTCATGCTCTGATGGATGAAGTAGATGCTTATATCCCCACTCCTGAGCGCGATATCGATAAGCCTTTCTTGATGGCTGTGGAAGATGTTTTCTCGATTACTGGTCGGGGTACGGTGTCTACAGGCCGGATCGAACGGGGTAAAGTCAAGGTGGGTGACACTGTTGAACTGATTGGAATTAAGGATACCCGCACCACTACTGTAACTGGGGCGGAAATGTTCCAGAAAACTCTTGAGGAGGGGATGGCGGGAGATAACGTCGGTCTACTGCTGCGGGGTATTCAGAAAAATGATGTTCAACGGGGTATGGTAATTGCTAAACCCAAATCAATTACTCCCCACACTAAGTTTGAGGCGGAAGTTTATATCCTCAAGAAAGAAGAAGGCGGACGGCACACTCCTTTCTTTAAAGGTTATCGTCCTCAGTTCTATGTACGGACTACTGATGTAACCGGGACTATTGATGAGTTTACTGCTGATGATGGCAGCACTCCGGAAATGGTTATCCCTGGTGACCGGATTAATATGACTGTACAACTCATCTGCCCGATCGCTATTGAGCAAGGGATGCGTTTCGCTATCCGTGAGGGTGGTCGTACTGTTGGTGCGGGTGTAGTTGCTAAGATTCTGGCTTAGAACTAGAATCCGATCGCTAGATTCTGAACTGATCAATTAAGTGGCAGGAAAGTGCTCCGAGTTGAGGACACTTTTCTGCTCTCTCTGACCTTGCTTATTTAATTCAACTGAACCTCGAAAACTAAACAATTGAGACCATGGCTACCATTCAGCAGCAAAAAATTCGCATCCGTCTTAAAGCCTTCGATCGCCGCTTACTTGATACCTCCTGCGAGAAGATCGTCGATACGGCTAACCGCACCGGAGCTACGGCCCTCGGTCCGATTCCTTTACCAACTAAAAGACGCATTTACTGTGTCCTACGTTCTCCCCACGTTGATAAGGATTCACGAGAACATTTTGAAACCCGGACTCACCGCCGCATTATTGATATTTATCAACCTTCCTCAAAAACAATTGATGCTCTCATGAAACTCGATTTACCCGCTGGGGTGGATATTGAGGTGAAATTGTAGGGTCACTAGGGGCGATCGCTCTTCAATATATTTGGTGATCGAAACAGGGGTCGTCCGAAATCGGCTAAAGTATAAAGAAAGAAGCGCACACTGTACTAAGGGACAATGGCATCATCTTCCTCTCTTGCTGTTCGAGAACTTCCCCTGTTTCCTCTACCGGAAGTGGTTCTGTTTCCACATCGACCCCTACCTTTACATATTTTCGAGTTCCGTTATCGAATTATGATGAACACTATCCTAGACGGCGATCGTCGCTTTGGGGTTTTGATGTTCGATCCTACTCAAGGACAAGTGGCTTCGGTAGGCTGCTGTGCTGAGGTCATTCAGTATCAGCGTTTACCTGATGATCGCATGAAAATTGTGACCTTGGGACAACAACGATTTCGCGTCCTCGAAGCTGTCCGGGAAAAGCCTTATCTGGTTGGTTTGGTGGAATGGATCGAAGATGAGCCACCAACTACCGATCTTAGACCTTTGGCTAAGGATGTGGCTAATTTACTGCGAGATGTGGTTCATCTTTCCAGTAAGTTAATGGATCAGCCCATCGAATTACCCGATGATATTCCTGATTTACCCACAGAGTTATCCTACTGGGTTGCTAGTAACCTCTATGGGGTGGCAGCGGAACAACAGATGCTTTTAGAAATGCAGGATACTGTAGCTCGTTTGGAAAGGGAAGCTGAAATTCTGACTTCAACTCGCAATCATTTAGCTGCTAGAACTGTGTTAAAGGATGCCCTAAATTAGGGCAGTAGTTGACAGACCAAGCCTGCCTCATGAGACAAGGCAGCCCTTGTCTCTACGGCGGCGGGATTTTTTCGTTAATATTCTGCGCCTGGGCTTATTTATCCAGATTAAATGTTGAAAAAAAAATCAACACCCCTCGCGCCCAGCCTCACCCGGAAAAGGGGCTTGACTTAGTGAGCGAGTTGGGGTAGTATATTTATATAATGGAAATCTGTGCTTAAAAAATATTTTGGTCAAGCCTCCCATTATAAGGAATTACCTCCCAGCTTACCATAATTTCCCGCCACCTGTCAACCCCTCCACGGGCGGCGCAATTAATTTTTGTTGAAAAAAAAATCAACACTCCTCGCGCCCAGCCTCACCCGGAAAAGGGGCTTGACTTAGTGAGCGAGTTGGGGTAGTATATTTATATAATGGAAATCTGTGCTTAAAAAATATTTTGGTCAAGCCTCCCATTATAAGGAATTACCTCCCAGCCTACCATAATTTCCCGCCACCTGTCAACCCCTCCACGGGTGGCGACATTAATTTTTGTTGAAAAAAAAATCAACATGGGGATTGTGGTTGATGGTTAAGAATGCTATAACTGCCAAAAATTTTGAGAGTTTCGGTGTGAGTTTTGAGTTCTTGCAAAGCCGATCGCACGGATTGATGATCAGTGTTAGCCTCAATATCAATAAAGAACAAATAATCGCCAAGCGATCGCTTAGTAGGACGGGACTCAATGCGACTTAGATTAATATTGCGTTGGGCAAAAATCTGTAATGGTTTAACCAAAGCACCAGGAACATTAGCGGGAACACTAAAAGCTAAGGAAGTATAATTACCCCCAGGCCAAGGCTGTAAACTGACGACCCAGAATCGGGTACAATTGTCAGGATAATCATTAATTGGATGAGCCAAAATAGGTAACTGATAAAGTTCAGCAGCGCGTCCAGATGCGATCGCAGCGGTAGTAGTTTCCTGCAAATATTGTAGTGCTTCTGTAGTGGAATTAGTAGGGATAGCCTGAACATTAGGGAGAAATTTTTCGAGCCATCCCTGACACTGAGCCAAGGCTTGCGGGTGGGAGTAGACAGTTTTAATGTCTGCTAATCCCTGAGCGTTAGATAGTAAAGCGTGGGAAATAGGTAAAACCAGGCCCTTTTGAATGCGAATTAGATCTAGCTTCCAGATAGCATCAAGGGTAATAGTAACACTACCCTCAATAGAATTTTCGACGGGAACGACTCCGAGAGCGACATCACCGTTAGCGACGGCTTGTAGAGTTTGGGTGATACTAGGATAAGGACATAGTAAAGGCCTATGTCCTGTAGTTTGGGTTAGATAGTCGGCATAAACCAGAGTCGCCGCCTCAGCATAAGTACCTGGGGGGCCTAAATGAGCAATAGAGACAGTCATTGTAACCACTAATCAATTAAATTTAGGTTGGTATGGTGTGAGGTTTGGGGGAGTGTGAACAGGGGTCGAAGGCGGTCTATTGAGTTGAACTTGGCTTATTTAGGACCAGTAGGGTAGGGATAAATGGACTCTCCCCAATTGAGGTTGTTGTAATTCTTTACAAGGTTCTCATCAATATGATGGTTATGATGGAAAGACTAAACGCCAAAACCCCAATCTAAGAATAATCTAAGACTACTTGAGGACTTGGGGTGATGGCAGTCACGTTCAAAAAAGTTAATTTTTGTTAATGTAGGTTAACAACTGTTGATTTATACCGTCTCCCATGCTTAATAGATTTACAGCTTCCCAATCGGTGGAAATTGCGGTAGGTGAGCAAAGTATTCCGATCCAGCACTATTTACGTCAGCCCCAACGTTTGGTGAACGCCTTAGTTGATCCAAATAGGCTACAGAGGTTGGAGGCGGACTGCTTTCGCTTAAAAATGCGTCCCCTGTCATTTATGATGCTGACCATTCAACCGACAGTAGATATGAAAGTATCAGCTTTGGCGAATGGAACGGTAAGGTTGCGATCGCGGGGTTGTGAAATTCGGGGTATTGAATACATTAACCAGAGGTTTTCGCTGAACCTATATGGCAGATTAGCGCCGTACAAAATCAATGGTATCACCTATCTGAGGGGTCAAGCGGATCTTGAGGTACAGGTGGAGGTCCCCTACCCGTTGTCGCTAACTCCTAAACCGATAATTGAAGCCACTGGAAACGGTTTGCTTAAAAGCGTTTTATTAACGATAAAACAGCGATTAATGCACAATTTATTATCGGACTATGAGCGATGGACTTGTGAGGTACAGGAGCAAGAAATTGCCACCCAACCCAATAGTCAAGTGGTTGTCGGGGGGAGTTCCGCAGTCAGTCATGATTCTCACCAGCCCACTTAGTTAACCCGCCCCCGCCTTAACGGTAGGGGGTTGTAGGGTGCGTGAGATTTGTATGATGGCATGGAAAACCCGGACACTAGGGACTGCGGGGCAGGCGGGTGGGTGCGTCACTGAGTTAACCCGCCCCCGACTCGAAATATTGACGGACGGGAGCAAAGGAGAAGCGATGGTGAAAACAAGGACCATAAGATTGTAAGGCTTGTTTATGTTGTTTAGTGCCGTATCCCTTGTGTTGAGCGAAACCATATTGTGGGTAAGTGCGATCTAAGCGGGTCATAAGTTCATCACGCCATACCTTAGCGACAATACTAGAGGCGGCGATGACAACACAATGGCTATCCCCTTTGACGATCGCCTGTTGTGGGATAGACAGATTGGGGATAAGTCTGTTCCCATCAACCAAACAAAATTGTGGTGGCGGTTGCAATTTAAGAATCGATCGCCGCATAGCGAGTTGGGTAGCTTGTAAAATATTTAGGCGGTCTATTTCCCGTGCCGAAGCCCAACCAATTTGACAAGCGATCGCCTTAGATCTAATTAAAGTAGATAAACTGAGGCGATCGTTGTGGGTCAATTTTTTACTATCTTTAACCCCAGCCGCAGCAAGTTCTAAGATAGTTGTTTCTGACAGTTGTACAGCCGCCGCTACCACCGGGCCAAACCAAGCTCCTCTTCCCACCTCATCTATACCAGCCACAGCAGTCCAGGAAAGTTGTTCAATGGGGTTATTTTCCCCCTGAATAAACAGGGGTAGGGAAGCGGATAGGTAGGGATAAGGGATACTCACTCAGGAACCGCCGAAGAACGGCGACGGCGGCGGCGAATAACGGGTGTGTCTTCAGGCGATGTCTCTAGGTCCAAGTTTTCGGAATCTTCCGAGACATAAATATAATCAGAATCTTCGAGTTCATCATTAGGATCTGGTAGTTGGCTGTTATCTGTTAAATCACTAACATCTAGTAGTTCCCCAGGCTCTGGGATTTCCGGGGACTCTTGAGAATCGTCAGTGGTATCTTCTACATCATCAGAAACCAGGTTTTGGTCATCTTGAGAGATCAGATTTGCAGTCGGAGGGACTTGTACGCTTTGAGGAATTGAGATAGTCGGCGCAGAGGAGGAGGAGAGGGTAGTGTCAGTTTCCTCCTCCAAAATAGTAGACAGAGGTAAAGGCGTATCACCTGGTAAACGAACTGTTACGATCGCATTTCTAGCATTTTTGACCGACTGATTAGAGAGTACCAAGGGAGAAATCCCCATGAGGGCATAAACATCTTGTTCATCCCCGGTCATTTCCACCGCCACCACTTCTGGAGGTTCTGGGATAGCCTTGATAGAATCAGACTTAACCGACTTAGGAAATCGTTCCGTAAGTTCTTGGCGATCGTTCAAGAGAACATCGGTATTAGCTTCCGTCCTAGTCGTGTCATTATAGGTATTAGCGGAGTTAACGCGGATAGAACGATTTCCCTCTTCCCCCTTGACTAAGGGTTCAATATCACCAATACGACGGCGGCGGCGGCGGCGGATATTGCTACCACCGCCAATGTCTTGATAACTGGGATGATTAAGCAACTCCAACTCTGGGAAATTACCTCCTGTATCAAGTTCACCAGAAACCATTTCCGAATCATCGCGCATAAGAGGTTCGGTAGATGATGCAGAAGATAAGGTTTGAACTCGGCGAGTTTCCTGTCCTAGTGCGGTGCGAGTTCCGGTATCAAAACCAGGGGGGTTAGATAGTGATTTGGGGCTAACCATGAATCGTTCAGAGGCTTCAGCGCTATCGGCTGCTGACTCTCCGGGGAGGTGAATCAGATGTCCCAAGCCGTTACAAGTGGGACAACTACGGCCAAACAACTCATAAATATTTTGTCCTTGGCGTTTTCTGGTCAACTCAACCAAACCCAACTCAGACAATTGAGCAATTTGTGGTCTAGACTTATCTGCTTTCAAGACCTTATTAAAGTGTTCAAGGACTTGTAGCTGATCTCTGCGGGAGTCCATATCAATAAAGTCAACAATAATCACCCCAGCGATATTGCGTAGGCGCAGTTGACGGGCGATTTCGGTAGCCGCTTCACAGTTAGTCCAGAGGACAGTTTCCCTAGAAGTTGCCGAGCGGGTAAAGGAACCGGAGTTGACATCAATCACGGTCAAGGCTTCTGTTGGTTCAATGATAATGTATCCTCCAGAGGGCAAATCTACTCTCGGGCGTAGTGCTTCTCGAATAGCAGCATTAACGCGGAAATATTCAAGGATAGGGATACGTTCTCGGTGGTGGTCAATCAAGACTCCTTGGGGAGTTTTACCAACACTCCAATTGACCAAATGCTGTTTAACTCGTCTAATGCCATCAGCGGAATCCACCACAATGCGATTAACTTCGGTGCTATACATATCTCTTAGCACCCGTTGAATAAAATCATTATCTCGATTCAGCAGTGCGGGAGGTCGGGTCGAGGTGGCCTCTTGTTGGATTTCTTCCCACTGTTTTTGTAAGGCTTCTAAATCTTCCAAAATGGCATCTTCTGCCATACCTTCGGCTTCAGTTCGGACTAATAAACCCATACCAGAGGGTTTAATTAAAATAGCCAAGGCTCTAAGGCGATTGCGTTCTGTCTCAAGGCGGATACGGCGAGACAGATTTACACCTCGGCCAAATGGCATTAAGACGAGATAGCGTCCTGGTAGGGTAATATTCCCTGTCAATCTTGGTCCTTTGGTGCCGGTGGGTTCTTTCATCACTTGGACAAGAACCTTTTGTTGAGGCATCAATAGTTCGGTAATGGAACCGGACGATCGCTTTAATCTTAGCGGTCCCAAATCGGAAACATGAATAAACCCGTTGCGTTCGGGGTCGCCAATATTGACAAAAGCCGCGTCTATTCCGGGCAGGACATTTTCAACAATTCCTAAATAAATATCACTAACTTGTTGGTTTCCGGTTGCCACCACAAGTTCTTGAATCTCGTCTTCAGAAAAAACTGCAGCGATCCTATGCTGCTCTGCAATAATAATTTGCTTGGACATTTAATTTCCTCAAAACTTTGCAACACTTGACCGAGTAGGCGGCTCTGCGTGAGCTTGATATTGTGGTGGCTAGAGCGATGAGAGAGCGTGCCGTTTGCCCAATAATCATCTGTGTGCGCGGGGCGAAGGGACTTACAATAGTAGCCATTGTCGGTTGAAGATGCTTCCGCCGGGAACTTTTGGTCTTATTCATATCACCATTTATCGAAACCACTAGGTCATCGAAGACACAAAGGCGGGTGAGTTCGTTGTTTGGCGTAGGGCTGGTGCAGAAAGTTGGCCGGTTTTTCTAATGCTGCCTGCGACCTCTGGGGGCTGGTGCAGAAAGTTGGCCGGTTTTTCTAATGCTGCCTGCGACCTCTGGGGG
>NZ_JARPLU010000089.1:20535-21191 GCF_032349615.1 Limnospira sp. PMC 1279.21
CGGGTGCAGGTAGTTAGCTGGTTTTTCCGATGGCGGATATAGCACCCTGGGGGCGGGTGCAGGCAGTTAGCTGGTTTTTCCGATGGCGGATATAGCACCCTGGGGGCGGGTGCAGGTAGTTGGCTGGTTTTTCCGATGGCGGATATAGCACCCGCCCCTACTACCGCGACAGGTTGGCTGGTGTTTCCCCCGTCGCGTGTCCCGCAGCACAAAGCCTGCTTCGGTTGGTGCGTCACATCAGAAAGCTTTTCGTGTTTATGCCAATTATCGGGATGCAGTCCACCCTACCGGGCTGGTTTCCCCGAAAGCATATCCCGTGCGGGGTACCTCGCGCACCCCCCCTACAGGTTTTCAAAAAAGGTCTTCCTAAGAAACTGGGTTTTTTTGCTTGTGTTTCTCATGGCGGCGCTAGCACCCGCCTACTTTTTTCCCGCAGCGGCGTGGTCTGACATACCCGCCCCTACCTGTTTTCTTGTCCGATTTTCACGAACCAATTTTGGTGATCATCTTCCGTCAGCCCAACCCAAGTCCTGCAATAATGATTTTAAGTCTGATTCCAGAACTGTAGCGGGCGATTCGGCATCATTCCACCAGAGCCCCCTCACGTAAAACTCCTGGGAGGGTTGGAAGCTCCGTGATTGATCACGGAGAGGAAA
>NZ_JARPLU010000009.1:0-5031 GCF_032349615.1 Limnospira sp. PMC 1279.21
TCAGCTACCTGAAAGGGGGGCACGAAGCCCCCGTGCTTCAGCCGGGGGTGCTGACGGTTAACCCGACAGGGTTAGCAGGAGTGATCATAGAGGAAGGAGGAAGATGGATAAATCTGGGCGCTTATATCCAACGCTTACCACTTGAAACAGGCCAAGCCTGACTCTACCTTGGTTATAACCCTCAACCCGATCGCCTAAATTAGGCTTAGGTCTTAGGGTGAATCAGGTTTTGTACAGATTAGATCATTATACCCCAAATCAGCCGCACCTGTAACCTCGGCGCGTAGCGCTAGATGTTCTCGGTGGATGGAAATTAGTTGCAATTCCTGGCCGCTAACTTGTTCTAGCATATAAACCACTTGTTCTGGTCGCAGTTGAGTTCCATCATTGCGACAGGTTCCCAAATAACGCAATAGGGTAGCGTTTTGGGGTGGTTGGTCTAATTCCCATAGTGGAATTTTGACTGTTTCTTTTACGATCGCCTCTAGTTGTAACAACTGCTCACGCAGGTTAATAATTCTGATTCTACCCGATTTCGTAGTTTTTTCCCACAAGATTTCTGAACTGTTGAGTACAGCCTGCACCCAACCGGCCCAATGATTCGGGGTAATAGTCTCATCTGTGGCTTGTAAATGGATGATATAGGTAGCGTGTTCTATGGTTTCGGCGATCGCCGGCGAGTTAACGTCCACTTCTGCGACCCGATAAATGGGTAAGTTGTCGGGGAGAGAGGCGGATAGTTGCTGTTGAAAGGTTTGTATATCCATAGTCTCCGCCAGGTCAAAATCCGCAATTTCCCCGGTGCTAGTGGTCCCCAAAGGCAGTGCATTTCCCGGGGATATACGGGGGCCTGGATGATAGCCTCCGGTGAAGGATATGGGCAATTCTGCGCGTCTGACAGCCCGATCAAAAACTTTCATCAGGTCAAGATGTCCGACTAATGCCATGTCTCCCAATTTGCCAAACCAGACTCGCACCCGTTGGACTCGTTGGGAAGGCGGGACAAAATGACCAGCAAATTCGGGAATGGGTGGGGGTGTAAATACTACGTTATGGCCTAACTCTGGACCACATACCCCACAATGGGAGCAGGCGGCGAAAGAACAGTCGGGAACTGTGGCCGCTTCGATCGCCTTTTGTAGGTCTTGTTTCAGCCAGTTTTTGTCTATTCCGGTGTTGATATGGTCCCAAGGTAGAGGTTGGTCTAGTAGTTGTTCACGGTGGCTGTGGTCCTGGCTGTCCTCCGCGATCGCATTTTCCATGAGGTTCCATTCCCCCGCTTCTACTTGCCGATATTTCCAGCCTAACCCCGACTCCTCTATGGCTTGGGTCCAGGCGGCGAAGGCACGATCTAGGCTTTCCCACCAGGCATCCATTCCGGCCCCTAGTTCCCAAGCACGTTGGACTACCGGCCCTAGTCGGCGATCGCCTCTACCGATAAAGTCTTCCATAGCCGATATCCGCACGTCGGTAAAGTTGGCTTTAACGCCTTTGAGGCGGTGAAATTCAGCTTTTAGCAATTGCTGTTTGCGTTGAAATTCTTTGGTTGATACGCTGTGCCATTGAAAGGGTGTATGGGGTTTGGGGGTAAAATTGGAAATGGTCAGGTTAATGCTCAGGGGTCGGCGGCGGTGTTCCCGACATTCGCGCAGCAACCAGCGGACTGTTTCGGCGATACCTAGGACATCAGTATCCGTTTCTCCCGGCAAGCCGATCATAAAGTATAGTTTGATTTTATCCCAACCTTGGTCGTAGGCGGTTTTTACTCCTCGTAACAATTCCTCATTGGTGAGTCCTTTATTGATGACATCCCGCATTCTTTGGGTCCCCGCTTCTGGTGCAAAGGTCAGGCCACTGCTGCGGGTCCCGCCGATGATGTTGGCAATGTTTTCATCAAAGCGATCGACTCGTTGACTGGGTAGGGATAGGGATACGTTACTGTCGCGCAGACGGTTTTTGATTTCCATTCCCACTGCCGGTAATGATAGGTAGTCTGAACAGCTTAGGGATAATAGGGAAAATTCATTATATCCCGTTGCTTTCATCCCTTTGGCGATCGCCTCTACCACCGCTTCCGGTTCCACGTCTCTAGCCGGACGGGTTAACATTCCCGGTTGACAGAAACGACAGCCACGGGTGCAACCTCGTCTCACTTCCAAGGCTAGGCGATCGTGAACTGTTTGCACGAATGGAACCATTGTAATCGAATAGGCTGGCATCGGAGTCGCCACCCGGCGGATAATCCTTGTGGGTACTTCCGGATGGTTGGGATGAATTGACCCATCCCCTGCCATATCATAGAATTGGGGAACGTATACCCCAGGCACTTGGGCTAGGTCTAACAGCAGTTGTTCGCGGGTTAACCCTGTCGCTTTCCCTTCTTCTATCACTAAACCTATTTCCGGGAGGAGTTCCTCTCCGTCCCCCAGGGCGATAAAATCGAAAAAGTCCGCGTAGGGTTCCGGGTTCGATGTCGCCGTTTGACCTCCCGCGAAGATTAGCGGTCTTTCTCCTAGGGGGGTTTGTCCATCCCGATTCTGCCTTTGTTTCCAGGTTAGGGGAATTTGGGCAAGATCCAGCATTTCTAGAATGTTCGTGGCCCCTAGTTCGTAGCTGAGACTAAACCCCAGAATATCAAATTCCCTCAGAGGACGGCGGGACTCTACCGCAAATAACGGGGTTTGCGTCTCTCGCAGTTTTGTGATCAGATCCGCCGCCGGTAAATAGGCGCGATCGCATAATTGTCGGGGCTGGGCATTGATGATATTATAGAGGATTATATGCCCCAGGTTCGAGGCTCCTACCTCATAGATTTCTGGATACGTGAGAGACCAGCGCACTGCCGCTGATTCCCAGGGTTTGTGTTTCGCCCCTAATTCGTTACCTAAATATCGCGCTGGTTGGTTAATTTCTGGTGTGATTAATTCTTTGACTGAAACTGCCACTTTCTACCTCTTATGATTCTTAATCGGCAATCTTTACTTATACGTTTTGATTATGTTTGGCTTAGAAATGACGCATATAACACCATTATACATCATCGGTGCAATTCTGGTAAATTAAATTTTCCTGATTCACTACAGGACTTCCTGGCTGCCTATTTCCTGGGTTTTGGGGCTGATAATTAGTTGATAGATATCCAGATTTTGGGAATTAAAATATCCTCCCTATTTTCTATGCTGGGCTTGGTTGGCCATATTTGATGGGGCAGGTATTATATTACCCGTGGCACAAAGATTAAGTTTTTGTTAACTTATTCAGATACGATCAACTTGTCATGATATGACAAGAATTGTATTAAAAAACACAGACAAAAACTGTTTGATTGTCTCATAATATAGCAGCATCTTAATTTCTGCTATCACCAACCCCCAAGAGCCAGACTGCGTGATTTAGATCACATATTTATGGAGATAAAAATCACCAGCCAGACTGTTTATTGGTTGGAGAATTAACATAAGTTGAGTTACTTGACCACTCATGTCAGCCACCAATGGAATTCGAAAACTGGTATCTAAAGCACTTTACTTTAGATGTCTCACCCCCGAAATCGAAAACGGGATTAACTATGAACTGACTCGACTGGGTTATATTTCCGATGTGGATTATGAAGCCTTAGAATTACTGATGGACGAAATGGATGCCGGACGTATTCGCTTAGTACCTAGTCCCTAGGTTCGGAACCTAACACAGTTAATCAACCTGGGTCACCTTGAACCCGAAACTGTTGCATTTAATTTAGAGTTGTTGTTGCTGCCGATTTTCTTTTGGCAATAATTTAACTAAAAAGCCTGTAATTGAGGTGATCACAGGGTTGACATCGCCGTTCATTTACTGCTGTTCATGGCTGGGTTGTAAGAGTTTTCTGGTATAATTTTCTGGCTTATACCTAATGAACCAACCCCCTGTGAGTGATAATGCAGTTTGCTAAACGTTTAGAAAAAATCCCCCCCTACCTGTTTGCTGAAATTGACCGGAGACGCATAGAACTGGTTGCTCAAGGGGTAGATATAATTAATATTGGAGTGGGTGATCCTGACCAGCCCACTTTGGATCATATCAGGGTGGCTATGCACGATGCCATTGAAGACCCCTCCAACCACAACTATCCGCCCTATCGGGGTATGATAGAATACCGGGAGGCGGCGATCGCTTGGATGTCTCGTCGCTTTGGGGTGAATGGCTTAAACCCAGAAACCGAGATCATCTCCTCTGTCGGTTCTAAGGAAGCTATCCACAACACAGCCTTAGCTTTTGTGGAAGCTGGGGATATTGTCTTAATCCCCGATCCTGGTTATCCAGTCTATCGCACTTCTACCCTCTTCGCCGGGGGAGAGCCTTACTATGTTCCCCTACAGCCCGAAAATGGCTTTTTACCCGATTTACAAGCAATTCCAGAGGAGATAGCTAGGCGGGCTAAATTATTTTGGGTAAACTACCCGAACAATCCCACCGGTGCGATCGCCACCTTACAAGACTTTAGCACCATGGTAGATTTTTGTCAAAAGTTCGACATTCTACTATGCCATGATAACGCCTATTCCGAGGTTTGTTATGAAGGTTATCGAGCGCCCAGTGTCCTAGAGGTTCCCGGTGCCAAAGATATTGCTATTGAGTTTCATAGCCTGTCTAAATCCTATAATATGACCGGGTGGCGCATTGGGTTTGTCGTCGGTAATGAAATCGGGATTAAGGGATTAAGCCAAGTTAAAACTAATGTGGATTCTGGTGTATTTAAAGCTATTCAAAAAGCCGCGATCGCTGCTTATTTAACCTCAGAGTCAGACCGTCAAAAGCTGAATGATATTTATCAACATCGCCGCGATTTAGTGATTTCAGGATTGCGTTCTCTCCGTTGGAAAATTGAACCCCCCAAAGCCACATTATATATTTGGGTCCCGGTTCCCAGCAATTACACTTCCACAGAATTTGCCAAATTGCTATTAGAGAAATGCGGCGTGCTTGTCCCCCCTGGCAACGGTTATGGCGCGGCGGGAGAAGGTTTTATCCGCATGGCTTTAACTAACAAAG
>NZ_JARPLU010000009.1:5041-41911 GCF_032349615.1 Limnospira sp. PMC 1279.21
CCCGGACTCATGAGGTACGTTTCCAAGCCCCTCTCTCTTTCTGGGAGAGGGGTTTGGGGTGAGGGCCGTACCTTATGGAGATGAGAACGGTTATGGCGCGGCGGGAGAAGGTTTTATCCGCATGGCTTTAACTAACAAAGAAAGCCGCATTCAAGAAGCCATAGACAGAATGCGAAATGCGGGGATAACTTATCAGTAAAATCACTCCTTAGTTACACCACCCAAAACCCTCTCGACAGAGGGAAGGTTGATTATAGCAGTTCCCGGACTCATGAGGTACGTTTCCAAGCCCCTCTCTCTTTCTGGGAGAGGGGTTTTGGGTGAGGGCCGTACCTTATGGAGATGAGAAACGCTATAATATTTTCCTGGGGAGGTGAGGAAGTAGCCGAAACCCCCCCAGTCCCCCTAAAGGTGGTGGCAGGAGTCTCAGAAACTGCCCCAATTACAGATAGTTCCAGGAGAATGCCCGAATATATCAAGGATAACCAAAAAACTGATATATGCCCGCACATTTTCCCATGCTTCTAGTATATGTCAACTTATGGGAGTTTGTCAAGAGGAAAGATAGAATTATCGGGCATAAATTTTGGTAGGATGAAGACACATTGAACCGTTGTATCATCAATGATTGGGTGTTACAACTAATCCCCATCTAAATTTTGGTAGGATGAAGACACATTGAACCGTTGTATCATCAATGATTGGGTGTTACAACTAATCCCCATATATTGAAGCAGATTATGGTCAACCGTATAGATCTGTATCACCCGATGTGTGCCCAGTACAACGTTCGTCGGGCCTTGGCGCTAGACTCTCAGAGTGAAGTATTACCCACCTGGATAGAGGGGTTTCATTTAGGAGAAGGAGTATTTCGCATCGAACATCGAGAAGTAGCTTTTCCGGGGATAGAAATAGCGCATTTTTTCACGGAAAATCTGTTTAGCGATCGCCATGTAATTCCCGAAGGAGAAACCCATTTTTCCCTGGGCTTGTATCCCCATCATCCCATATTGTCTTGGATGGGCTATACAGACCCCATTGGTAATGCGATCGCCGTTCATCGCAGCCAGATCGAATATACATCAGGTTTTCCCCCCGGTTGGCATGGTTTATATATTTGTTTTAATGATGAACTCCTAGCCAACCTGGACCTATTACCAGAGAAATTTTGGGAAAATAGCCAGGACCCGAATCAAGCAGTTTTGACCGTCCACCCGATTAGGTTTGCCAACTTCACCAGATTTATGCAGCAGTGGTTTCCTACGGCTGAATGTCTGTATCGTCGAGGTCTTTTGACTCCCCAGGAAGCCGCACTGTTGCGAGAAAAATTTTTGTGTCAGTTTCGGGAATTATTAGACTATACCTTTGAACAGCGTGGCGATCGCCAAATTTTCAAACCCACTCGACGGTATTGGATCTTTGCCACAGTCCAGGCCATGATCGACAGTAATTTAGCCAAAAACTTCACCAATGAGGAGTTATGTCAACAGTGTTGCATTTCCCCCAGAGCCATGCAATACGCCTTCAAAGAAATTACCGGCGTAGGGGTACAGCAATATATTCGCGCCCGCAAACTGAACGCCGTCCGGGAAGAACTTTGCGGACCTAGTGCAGACCCAAGCACCATTTATGCGATCGCCAGCGCCTACGGCTTCTCCCACATGGGCAGATTTTCCGAGCAATTCTATCGTTGCTTCGGGGAATATCCCTCAACCCTGAAAAAGTTGCACAAATCGGATATAAAAATGAGAAAAAGTATGATATCCTAGTCAAAGACGCGATCTAAATATCGCGCTTATCGCCAATAGTTAGAGCTTTCAATAACATTGTTAGCTTGCTTCAGGGTCTAGTCAAAAGCACTCCTAAACTATCCCTAACACTAGGGATAGTTTGGGAAGGCTTAAAAAAGGCATCATCCCTGTGATGTTGTTCTGTTACGGGAGTCTCGGTTGCGGGGAAGTCAACTAAGACGGGCTTTTTGATTCAGAATCCCCAACATCCCTAATTCTGACCCTGATTTTGCCACACATCCCATCAATAGAGAATGTTCTAGGCTGGCGATCGTCTAATCTGCCTTCTTTTCTTTAACCCAGTTAACATCCGAGTTTTCCCAGATGGTCAAGTGCAACCGTAAAAAGGGCGTTTGATTTAAAAAAAGCTGAAACCCTTGCCAGTAAATAAATTAATCAGTTTTTTACTACACAATGCAACATCTGCTTGATATGCGACCGAGTTGACCCGACGGAGAATATCGAGCAATGCTAATTACCGAAAATTTAGAAGCCATCATTGAGGAACAAACAGATGAAACCAGAAATTTTGTATTAAGGACGACTATTGTTCCCCAAATTGGGGTAGCAGTCTATGTTCGCAAGGGAGATATTGCTCACGATTTAGATATTGTTAATGTTCGCTATAATCCCGAATCGAATCGTTTACATTTATTGGTTCGTAATAGTGGACAAGCCAGTGTGATTGTGCAACCAGAATGGGTAATTTCTCAAGGAAATCAGGAAATCCAGAGTGGTCGTGGTGTAGATACTACGGTGATTGCGGAAAAAGAACGTTTGGTTAATATCAATTATAATCAACCCCTTGAACCGGGAGATTATCAAGTTTCTGGAAATTTGGGTTGGGGAGTAAACCGGAATACAAAAATACCATTCAGCGTAACATTAGCCGTTCCTTAACATGGTGATGAATGGAGTATATTATCAGTAAAATACTGCCATAATATGACAGCAATTAAGGCAGTTTTAACACTGAGTTATACCAAATATTTATAAGTGTTTATTTTGGGGGAGTTGTTTACCCTGATGGCTGTTGAAAATTTGTGGATACAATCTGCTTGTCCCAGACATCACAGAGGAAATCACCCCAGAATCACCGGAATTCACGATTTTTATGATTGGCTTAAATGCTGGTAGGCGCAATTTTAAAACTGGGGTATTTGTGCGCGGGTCAGTAACGGATAATGAGGTGATAAATTTTGGGGATTGGCTAATTCCTTATGATGAAGTTTTGCAGGTCATAAAGTTTACATCTACAGTTATATCAGATAATGAAGTCGACTTGCGATCGCCTTTTAAAATTGTCCGCCTTAACCTCGATTAAATTCGCAACTACCCCGAATTAGGGTTAGTCCTTTCTGTGCAAGATATTCAAGACTTATTTGATATTGAATCAGAATTTAGTTTTCGGGAATATGCAATTATTTTTGATGTCCCCGAAGTCAGAAGGGGGAGAAGAACCAGCCGGGAAAGACCGCCAGTAATTTTAGAAGGATTGCCAGAAATTTCCCCCCCCCAACTTTAACATTGGTATGATAGAACAGCGGGTTAATCTTACCAAAAACCAAGGTGTTGACCTGAACAACACAGGTCGCCTATCCGCCGTCGGAACAGTTTTAGATAGTAGTTGGTTTCTCACGCTTAATCAGGGAGACATAACCGACAGCGAAACCTGGCGATTATCCTAATTTCAAATCATCCGCCAAACTGAATCTAGCGATTATTTTTTAGGTTCTCAACGGAGATTTTGGCGAGACCAAAGGACTACAGGTGACTTTTGGGGATTTACTACTATTCAAAGGCGGGGATATTCTCCTAGTTCATTATTGGGTAGTGGTGCCGCCAACCCTCGCCAACGTTTGCAACCAGAACAAGTCACCCCCACCATAACAGGTAATGCTGAACCAGGAACTTTAGCACAACTGGTATCGAGTCGTTATCGTGGGGAAGTCATAGCAGAACAGTTTGTCGATAATTCTGGCTTTTACCGTTTTGATAATGTTCCTGTAGGTAGACAGGTTGGCAGAAATTACTATGTTTTACTTTACCCTGGCGGTTCTCTAATTAGTGAACCCATCATAGAAGAAGCTAGGTTTACCATTTTACCAGAACAACTGCCTCAAGGAGCATCAGCATTAGTAATTTCTGGGGGGTGGCAGCGTCGTTTTAATCCCGGTCATGATTTTTGGGGAGAACTCAACGAATTTAATGCCGGAGTTTCTCAGCGTTGGGGGATAACTGAAGATTGAACAGTCGGTTTAGGTGGCATTTATGATTCATCTACCCGTGGTTTGGCGGAAGTTTTTTATCAGCCTAAAGGAACACCTTTGCGAGTAGGTATTTCTGGCTTTGTGGGGGATGATGCTAATATTAATGCCGATGTGGTTTGGGATTCTCGACAATTTTATGCAACTTTCAATAGTGACTTTGATATAACTTGGTATAGTCTCAACTGGAGACTTGGGCGGGGATTGACATTATTTGGGAGTGGGGATTTAGATAGGTCTTCGAGTTTGGGTCTGCAATATTTTTGGGGTAGGCGCAATTTTTCTACTAATATCCGTGTCAGTGTTGATACAGATGAAACCATAAATTGGCATCTTAACCAACGTTTCGGCAACTTTTACCTAATACTATTACTATTGATGAAAATTCGGAGACATTGGAGGAGTTAAATATACAACTACTAGATTAATCTGGTGGTGGAGGTCTTCGGTTCCTTCCCGGAAAGCCATATATATGCCGCCACATTTTCCCATGATATAAGTATAAGTCAATTCCTAGGATTTGTCAAGAGAAAAGGGAATCTTTATCTAACTTCCCGAAAAACCTGGGAATGATTGAGCCAAATTTGGGAAATAAACTCTCGAAAACGTTGATGGTTTCTGGGTAACATTTCCTGCTTTTGTTCTGGGGGATTTAATGCGACTAAAAAAGGTATTACTTCTGTATCCAAAGCTACCCTAAATAACTCCCAGGGCCAAATCAAATCAGCACTGTCTCGCAAATCATAGCAAAGGGGCTGATTTTCTGTGGTCAATTCCACGAGCATTAAGGGACGCACCCAACAGACTTGGCGCAGGATAACGACTTGAATTACCTCGGCATAAAGAGAGGTATTTTCAGCATCAATAGCTACAATTTGACCGGAGTTAAATTGAGGTAAATTATTCATATATACTACAAACTATCAATCTCGATTAAAGCCTGATTTAAGTCTGACATCAACCTGATAGATTCTTTTTTTGCGGGACCTGTGGCATATTTTTTGACTTCTAGGGGTTTCCCAATTGTGACGTTAACTTCAGAGCGCCAATGGGGAATATTGGGGCTATAATGGATAGATATAGGCACAATCTTAACCCCTAAATTAGGATAGTGGGATTCAGCCTGAATTGCCAAACGACCTAATCCGGCTTTGAGAGGGTGAATTTGGTGATCCCTAAAAATGCCTGCTTCTGGAAAAATCACTAACATTTCTCCCTGGCGCAGTAAATCAACGCCATATCGCAAAGTGGCGATCGCTGGATGTTTTTGATTAACCGCAAACCCTCCGATTTGGCGAATAAACCACCCTTGAAGTCCTTGCATTTCATCAGCAGTTACCATAAACCGCGAATCTCGTCCAGTGACATAAGGACCTGTTGCAAATGGTACAATAAAAGCATCCCAACGAGATCTATGGGTAGGCGCTAAAATCACCGGACCATCTTTGGGTAAATTCTCCTGTCCGGTGACGGTAATCTTTTTAAAATAGAAGGGAAGAACCCCATAGCGTCCCAGGGGATAAACAATAGAAGTTAACCAATGCGCGACACCAGAGGATTTAGTCTGGCTAGAAGGAGATAAATTAGACCAGGGTTTAATCGATTGAACTGTTACCATGACAATAATTTGGGATTTCTAAACTCTATAAGTCTAAGGTAAATCCTTTAACCCCCTCTGTCATGGCAGAGGATGACAGTTATTAGATTGTCTCAATGGTTACATATTAGCGCGATGTTGAGCAAACCAGGATTGCAGTTGTTGGCGACAGGATGATTCGAGAATACCCCCTAGGACAGGGAGACGATGATAGGAGGCGGGACTGTCTGGAAGATTGAAAACGGTGCGAATGCTGCCAGTTTTGGGGTCGTCGGCACCATAGACCAATAAACCTATCCTAGCTTGAATAATGGCTCCTGCACACATGGGACAGGGTTCTAGGGTGACATACAGGGTGCAGGTGTCTAAATGCCAATCTCCTAATACCTGACTGGCTTGCCGTAATGCTATAATCTCAGCATGGGCGGTGGGGTCTCGATCGCGTTCCCGGCGATTTTCCCCCTGGGCAATCAGTTTTCCCTGTTGATTGACAATGACTGCACCGACGGGGACTTCTCCGGCTTCTCCTGCTGCTGCGCCTAGTTTTAAGGCCTGTCGCATCCAGTGACTATGGGTGGTGTAGGTTGGCTGCATGGGAAACTCTGGCTAAGGTCGCCTGGAATGTTCATCAGTCACCATGGCTTCTCCTAAATTGCGATAAAACCACAGGTGAACAGGTCCCGGCTGGAGGTCTATGGCTTTTTGATAATGAGCGATCGCTAATTGGGTTTGACCCTGGCTATGCAAAAGCTGTCCCAACTCCTGATGGAGATCAGGGTTGTTGGGACTGGCTTGGAGTAAATGCCGATAATGAGAAATCGGATCGGTTTTAGAGGCTACCTTTTTTTTTTGCGATCGCCTGCTTGAGAGCATCATAACCCTCTTCAAATTCTGGGTCAATGGTGATGGACTGTTTGAAATGAGCGATCGCTTCCTCTAAGCGTCCTTCCTCAGCCAAGGCTTGTCCCAGGTGATATTGTACATGGGGAGAGTGCGGATTAAGTTCGCCAGCTTTTCGATAAGCTATAATTGCCTCATCCCAGCGTTGACTCTGAGCTAGGGTATAACCTAGTTGATGATAGGCTACGGCTGACTGGGGATTGAGAATACAGGCTTGGTGAAATCCTATGATCGCATCTTCGATTTTTCCCTTGCTTCTGAGAAACTGTGCAAATTTTTCGTAGGATTCGCTAGAATTGGGATGAAACTCATGGCTTTCGCTATAGGCGGCGATTTCCTCGTCTAGGTGGCGTTGCTTGTCCTGAACTTCCTGTAGATGAGTTTGAATTTCAGCCTGGTTGGGGGGATTAAGATATAAGGCTTTTTGATAGGTGGCGATCGCCTCCGACCAATGGTAAAGTTTAGTCAAGACCTGACCTAAATCAAACAGGACTGGGGTGGAAGTGGGATGCAGTTCGGAAGCCTTTTGATAGGCGGCGAGTGCTTCTGATAGGCGATCGCATTTGGTTAAAGCCTGCCCTAATTGATGGTAGAATGAAGCAGAGTTAGGATCGACTTGGGTGGCTTTTCGGAATATATCAACGGCGGCTTCCCATTGATTTAATTGGGTTAAAACCTGTCCTAGGGGTTGCAGAATTTCTACCAAATTTGGGTCTAACTCCAAGGCTTTCTGATAACTCTCCGCCGCTTCCGATAGCTTTCCACTATTGGCTAAAGCTGTTCCCAGGTATTTATGACTGGTGGCTGAGTTAGGATCAACAATACAACAGCGACGGTATAGGGTGGCTAATTCCTCCCAACGTCCTTGGGACTCCAGGACTGTTTGCAATTTGGGCAGGGCTTCTGATAAATTGGGATTAAGTTCGTAGGCTCGACGATAGGAGGCGATCGCCTCTTCGGTTTCTCCCAAAGCCTCCAAAGTTTGACCCAAACTCATATAACAGTCAGACCAATAAGGGTTTAATTCTAACCCCTGACGATAGGCTGTAACTGCTTCTGAATATTGCTGTTGTTGGTGGTAGGCTTTACCCAAGCTGTGGTATAGTTCGGCATCATCGGCTGTTAACTCAATGGCTTTTTGCAATAGGGAAACGGCCTCCTCTGGGTGGCCTTGTTTGATCAGGACTAGGGCTAAATTGTGGTAAAACTGCCAGAAATATGGGTCAAGTTCAATAGCCTGGCGGAAACAACGAACGGCTTCTGGTAGGTTACCCTGTTGATTTAGGAGGGTTCCCAGATTATCATAAGACCAGGCAGAATTAGGGTTAAGTTCCGTAGCTTGACGGTAGGCTGCAATAGCTTCGTCGATTTTTCCCTGTTGGCTGAGGGCTTCTCCCAAGTTATGATAATACCAAGCTGATTTAGGACTGGCGGCGATCGCCTGATTGTAGGATGCGATCGCCTCGTCTAACTGACCTTTTCTTAGGAGTTGATTGGCTGTGTCGAAATAACTGACGCTCATGTTAGGATTTTTGACTATATTTTGATATGGAAGAACAGATGATTGATATTTGTTGGTTATGACCCGCCCTAGAGAATGACCCACAGTTTAACTGGATGTTCCCATCCCCTTACTCAATCGAGCCATCCCTCCCAATTGTACATAATTTATGGAATTTGACCGCCAAAAATTAGAACAAATCGACTCGGAGTTAGAGCGATCGCAGTCGTGGCTAGAACAAATCTCCCACCAGATGGAACAGTTACCCGCCCAGGGTAGTCCATCCCCGGCAATTATACCACCTAGCTTACCACAGCGAAAATCTATTTTATTTTATCGAGATTATCGGGGACTAACCGGAGGTCATTTAAAAGTCTGGGATTATTTTAATCATATTCTCGATTCCCCGGACTACCTACCCCAGATTTATTTTTCTCCCGAAAGTGCGATCGATGCTAATAACCCGTGGTTCAATATTGACAAACAACTAATTTTATCTCAACCGCTATCAGATCCCCACATTATCTTTATGGACGGTATGGACTGGGAATTTTTATCAGCCAGCCAGCGCCACAACTCCCCCATACCAATTATTAATCTAATTCAGCACATCCGGCACGCCTACCCAGATAATCCCCGCTATCAGTTTCTCAACCATAAAGCGATCCGCATTTGTGTTGGCCCAGAAGTGGGAACCTATCTGGCAGAATCACGTCGAGTCAATGGACCCCTGTTTATTATCCCCAATGGCTTAGATACCAGTAGTTTCCCCCAACCCCGACCCGACCCCCAACGGGATATCGAAATCCTGATTTCGGCCCTTAAACAACCGGAACTAGGCGAACAGTTACAACAAAGGTTAGCAGCAATGGGCTATGGGGTGCAACTGCTGACATCCCTAATTCCCAGAAGAGATTATCTACAGTACCTCAACCGTGCTAAAATTACGATACTCCTGCCTAACCGCGAAGAGGGAGAGGGATTTTACCTTCCCGCCCTAGAAGCCATGGCTATGGGGACTCTTACCATCTGTCCAGATTGTATAGGGAATCGGTGTTTCTGTTTTCCCGGTTACAATTGTCTGCGACCCAAGTATACTGTGGAAGGACTGTTAGAATCGGTCAAAGAGGCGATCGCCTTTTCTGAGGTGCGGAAGTCTCTGGTCAAAAAAGCAGCCTTTCAAACGGTCGCTGAACATGGTTTAATGAAAGAACGGACAGCATTTATGGAAATCCTGAACCATCTGGAGGATTTATGGTAAACTCCCACCGACTGGCGGGCGAGGCTGTCAGGGTTAGTAGCTAGTCAGTTATGAACCTTAATAAACGCTATATTTGCCATTCACTTATAAACTAAAGATAAACCGACATTTATACCATGCCAGATAAAAAGAGCGAATCCCAGGTTTTAATTATGACAGGAATGCACCGTTCAGGTACATCCTTGACCGCTTCATTATTGCAAAGTGCTGGGTTGCACGTTGGTCGTCGGCTAATGCAGGGAACTGAGTTTAACCCCAAAGGCTACTTTGAGAATATTGATTTTTTTGAATTTCACCTAGATTTATTGCGATCGCAAGGTGTTAATATAGATGGTTGGACATTACAAGAAAACCTGGATGTTCCCGACGAGTTTATCGACAAAGCAAATGCCATTGTTGACAAAAATTCTCTGAGTCATATTTGGGGATGGAAAGAACCTCGGACGACACTATTTTTAGATTTTTGGGCGCAGTTATTACCTGATGCTAAGTTTCTGTTGATTTACCGTTCTCCGTGGGATGTGATAGATTCTCTGTACCGCCGAGGAGATGAAATTTTTAGAAATCAACCCGAACTAGCAGTTAAATATTGGATATTTTATAATCAGAAAGTCTTAGATTTTTATAATAAATATGGTGATAAATGTTTATTGGCAAACATAGAAACAATTGTCAAATATCAAGATAAATATGTAGCGGAAATTAATCAGAAATTCGGGATAAATCTAACTAATCCTTCTCCGGCGGTTTATGATGATTCCCTAATGCAAGCCAATATATCAGAAGATGGTCAACGTCCCAGCTTAATAGATTATTATTTTCCTGAAGCCATAGAAATGTATCAGGAACTAGAGAGTCGGGGATGGCATCCTAATCAAACTCCAGATTTATCATGGAATAATCAGATTAAGTCTTCTCCCTATATGGCGTGGGCTTTTAGAGATTGGGCGAATTATCGACTGTCCGCCGCCGAAAATAAGTCTCTTAGGGTTGAGTTAGAAGGGACTCAAGCTAAACTTGAAGAAACTCTGTCTCAGTTAAACCCAACTCGCGATGAATTGGAAGAAACTAGGTCTCAGCTACAGGAAACAGAGTCGATTGTAGAACAGTTCAAATCTCAGTTGGAACAAACGGAAGGGGTTCTAGAAAAAACCCACAGTCAACTGCAAAAAACTGAGTCAATTTTACAGGAGTCTCACAATCAACTGACAGGACTGCGATCGCAGTTTAGCCAAGTTCAGGAAGAACTAGAACAAGCCAAATCACAGTTAAGTCAAACTCAATGGGACGTGATGAAATATCAATCCCAACTACACCATACGCAGGAAGAACTAGAACAGGCGGAGCAACAAAACCGGGAACTGAATGAGTATGAGTCTCGGCTGATGAAAACTGAGATGATGTTGAGTCAATCAAGACTAGAACTGGAGCAAGCGAACAAAACCCAGATGCGAACTATTGCCCAACTTCATTATACCCAAGGGAAACTAGAATATTCGGATCAGTATCTAGCAGAATTAGAACGACTTGAGCCACAACTGGAGAAAACTGAGATCCAATTGAGTCAGTCTTTGCTTAAACTTAACCAGGTTGAGAAAAATCATCAGCGAACTCTGGTACAATTACATCAAACTCAAGGGAACTTGGAGACCTGTCAATTGTATTTAGCTGAAAGTCAGCAACAACAAACCCAGTATAAAAATCAACTGGAAGAGTGGAAACGACTTGGGGAAGAATCAATTGAACAGCAAGATGAGATGGAAAAAGCGATCGCTCAGTATCAGGCAAAATTGCAGGCGACGGAACAGGAGTTAGAATCATCTCAACATCAACTACAGCAAACCCAAGGGGAGTTACAACGGTCGCAAAAAGCACTGAATAAAACGGAATTGGAAGCTGAAAAGTTGCGGTTTTATAAAATGGTTGCTAATTCTTCTAGTGAACAGAGTGAGGAACGAAAATATCAGCTTTTTGTCTGGGATGCTTGGTGTGCTTATCAAGTTGGAGATTTGGGGACAATGGCTCAATGTTTACAGCGATCGCTTAAATATTCTCCCAAGTCCAAAACGGAAACTCTCAGCCATTGGTTGGAGAACTTCAGTCAGTTTGCTAAGGAAAAAGGAGTGCCATTTGACACAGCTTCTCTAACGAGTTCTGAAGAATGGAAACAACTTATGAAACGTGCGATCGCTGTGAAGTCTTTAGTGATACCAAAATAAGGTTTTCACCTCTTTTTTTCATAATAGCAAGTGGCTATAAAGTGAATTTCATAACATAAGCTTCTGAGTCCTGGATCATGAAACTTTGATAAACCTGTTGTTGATTATCTGTAAAAATATCTAATGAAATATGACTATAACTATAGCGACAAGTATCCATGTGCATCATTTAAAATATGATAATCATCTGATATTAGGATTTATACTTGACTCCCCCAAATCTGATATAGTGGTTTTCAGTAATCAAATTAATGTACGTGGGTGGGTATTGGGAAAAAAATCGGCAGCTGTTGCAGTTGAAATCGTTCAAGATGAACAAGTTTTGGCACAAAGCTATGTCAATATTCATAGACCCAAAGTTGCTCAAAATTACCCAGACATTGCTAATTGTCAATCTAGTGGATTTGAATTTAATCTGGACTTAAAGGAATTTTTACTGGGAAGTCAGAATTTTTATCTACAAGTTGTCCTGGAAAACCATGCCATAGTTCCAGTTATCATGCTTGATGTCAATCGTTATAAGCATAAACCAGTGAAAAAAACATTTTTTATTCATGTTGGTAAAACCGCAGGTACTTCCTTTAATTATTTTTTGCAAAAACATTTTTACGGAGAAGATCATTGTGAGAAGTATAAAAAAATAGATAATTTAGAAAATTTAAACCAATTGAAAAGTTTTGACTTTATTTCAGGTCACATCAGGCTAGAAGATTTTTACAAAAATTTTGAGCGTCAAGATTACTATCTGGTAACCATCTTGAGAAATCCCATTGAGCAACTAATATCTAACTTAAATTGGGTAATTTATATTAGCAATGACTTAGAATCTGAATTTTTCAATTCTCATCCACAATTTATTCAGAAAATGTCGCTAGATATCAGATCAAGAAATATCCATAATAATTATCAAAATTTGATCCAAGTTTTATGTGACTATAGAGGTATGTTTCAAAATAATCAATCTAAATACTTTCGACTAAATAAAGATTTGAAACCTGCTGAAATTATTGATAACTTAAATGATTTCGATTTGGTAGGCATTACCGAAAACTATTTTCAATTTATTAGCGACTATATAGATTTGGTTGGCTTGAATATAAACCCAGAAGTACATAGAGAAAATAAAAATGTTATGCCAGCAATCTCCAAAGATGAGTTACTGAATTATACAGAATTTGTAGCATTTTGTGATGACTATAACTCAGTTGACATACAAGTTTATAATTATTACAGCCAAAAAAAACATCAATTAATAACCGATAGTTCGTCAATTACTAATCAGCCTATAAAATTAAATATCAAAGCTGATAATTTTCCTAAATTAGAATTGTTGAAAATTAATGGAATACCTAAAATTGAAACCATGGAAAATCAAATTGAAAAAATGGTAAGTCGTTTATCGCAAATCAAAAATGAACTGAAGTCAATGTCTAGCTTGACTTCAAATTCACTAGAGTTAGCTGCCTATATTGAGAAAGTTCCTGATCATCAATTGTCACAGGAGATTGTAAGTATTGCAGTCCATTCTCAGGCTTGTATCAGTCAAATGGAAATGGTGCTGGCTGAATCTCAAAATCAGCTTTATAGAACAGAAGCAATTTTAGCAAAAAATCAAGAACAGATTTACCAAACTCGAATCAACCTGAAAGAAAATCAAGAGAAGTTATGGAGAGTTAAAATCCAAGTTAGGCAGTTAATGGAGCACTTAGATAAACTTCAACCCATTTCCACTAATGAGAATGAGATAGTTTATACTATTAAATGTATGGTTAATCAATTATGGGAAATAGTGTCTGTAAAACACATTCCCATTCGACGAGTCTATATCCGAGGATGTCCCCGTTCTGGCAACACACTAATGTTACTTTTGTGCGGTGCAGGTTTTAAAAATAGTCATGTGCTAACAGCACAGGATATACCAATACCAAGTAAAAGTAATCCCCAAAAAATTACTTTTGGGACATTTCCAAGCCCAGAAAATTTGACTTATAAGCAAGTCCAATCCGAACATTTTTTAGATGTGGAGGATGCAGCGATCATTTTTATGATTCGCGATCCCAGAGATGTATTGATTTCCGAACATGGAGCAAAGCCTGGTGAACCCTGGATCAAAGATCCGAAACGATGGATTGACAATGCCCTAATCCTCAAAAAAGTCAAAGAACATGAACGAGTGCTATGGATTAAATATGAAGACTTGGTAACTAAGCCTGATGCCATACAAGAAAAAATGGCAGTGCAATTTGGGTTGGAAATAAATCGACCTTTTTCTGACTGCTGGAAACATTTTGAGCCAATTTCCCCGGGTTATTTAAAATCCATTAAGGATATTAAACCACTAGAACCAGATAAAATAGGAACTTGGAAAAAAGACCCTCAAAAGATGAACTATGTTACCCAAAAACTATCTGAAAGACCGGAAATTTATGATTTAATGAAGGAATTTGGATACTTACCGCAAAATGATTTAAACCTTAAACCTATGATACAGCTTAACCAAAGACAAGAAATCAAGCCTCCCTTATTGGCCAATGGAGCAGTTGAATTTTTGCAACAATTTTTGCAGCAAAATCCCCACGCTCGGGTTTTAGAATTTGGAAGTGGTGGCTCTACGGTATGGTTTTCCACTTATACCAAAAATGTAGTTTCGATAGAACATAATCCAGAATGGTATGATAGGGTAAAGCGGGACTTGGCTAAGTATGATTGTTGTCACCCGGTCGATCTGAGGTTGATGCCTCTGCCCTATCATGCAGTCTGTGAAGATTTTCAGGATGAATCTTTTGATCTGATTTTAGTCGATGGACGCAACCGAGTTCGGTGTGCCCAAGCAGCTATCAGAATTTTGAAGACAGGCGGTATACTAATGTTAGATGATGCTCAAAGACCTTATTACCAGCGCGTTCATCATTTATTACAAAACTGGGAATATAATCGCAGAATTCATCCACAACGCCAAACTGACTGGTGGGTTAAACCCCCTAATTTTCAATCCACGGATTCAGATTGGTCTAGGATTTGGCAACAAAGTCCCATCCGCCTCTATGCCGGTTCTCTGTCTCCCAAAGCTAAACAGGATGGATGGGTCGGGCTGGCTCATCATCGTTCCGATCAATGGCACATTAAACATGATTTAACCAAACTTATGCCCATTCCTGATGAAGTAGTGGACTGTTTCCAAGCTGAGGATGTTATAGAACATATGGAACCTGCTGATTTGTTGGCTGTGACATTTCCTGAGATTTACCGGGTGATGAAGCCAGGGGGTTTTATTAGGATTTCAGTGCCAGATTATCGATGTGATTATTTAATTAATCGATGCTGGAAAAATGAACAAGGAGAACCTTATTATGATCCCCAGGGGGGAGGAAAATGGGACGCTAAACGTAAGCGGGTAACTCCAGGAGGTCATGTTTGGTTGCCGACTTATGAAAGATTGCGATCGCTGATTGAGTTATCACCCTTGCGGAACTGTAAAGCCAATTGGTTGCACTATTATGACACCAATGGTCAGCCAGTGATGCATGATATTGACTACTCCAAAGGATATATCATGCGAACTCCTGATCATGATAATCGTGTCAAAAATCCACGTCGCCCCCTGTCTATAGTAGTGGATTTGTACAAAGATTAAACACTAAATAAAAATAACTGTTTTTATTGTGCCGAGGAAAAGGTTAATGAGAGAAAAATGTAGGTTTAGCATATGTGCCATTATGAGAGACGAAGGCTGTTATTTGATGGAATGGCTGGAGTTTCATAAGTTAGTTGGTGTTGAACGTTTTTATTTGTATAATAATAACAGCGTAGATAACACCCAAGATATTGTAATTCCCTATATTCAAACTGGCGAGGTAATTTTCCACGACTGGCCTATGCATCCCGGTCAAATTTCTGCCTATGAACATTGCCTGAAGCATTATGGTAGAGAATCTGAGTGGATGGCATTTATTGACTTAGATGAGTTTTTATTTGCGACCGAAAAAAACGATATACGAGAAGTTTTAGAAGAATTTAAAGATTATCCGGCAGTTGTAGTAAATTGGTTATGTTTTGGTTCTTCTGGTCATATCAAAAGACCTAAAGGTTTACAGGTAGAAAACTACACAAAACGAGCTCCAGATAATTTTGAATCTCATAAAGTTGTTAAATCAATTATTCGTCCTGATAAAACATTAGGTTCAGCCGGTAACCCTCATGAGTTTACTTACTTAGATGGTTTAGCTGTGACCGAATCTAAGCAACCTTTACTAGGAGGATCTCGGACTCAGATATCTTCGGTAAAAAAGCTGCGAATTAATCATTATAAAACTCGTTCACAAGAAGATGGTGATTATAAGACCAGACGTGGAAGGCCCACTACACTGCAACCCAGAAATCCACAGTTATTTAAGGCTTATGATCGCAATGATATAGAAGATTTAACAATTCAACGCTTTCTTCCTCAGTTAAAAAATGCTATAGCAGAGCGTGAACGTATTCTTAACTATGAACTTCTACTGAAGCAGCAGGCTCAAACTCCCAATCAGTTAGCGTTTGACTATCAAGAATCTGATCTGATAGACTTTTCCAATAGTAAGTTAAAGCGGTCTTTTCAACAATTGCAACAAATTCAAAAGGAACTTGCTCAATCTAAATCTTGGCTTGATCATCTTGAAGATACCTCACTGATAGTTTCAAATTAAAAGTGATGTTAACTGGAATAATTTGGAAACCAAGGGACTTGTCAGAGGCAGGATATTACCCGACATGGAAATTTTTGACTAATCTGATATTATGGAACTAATTGATGTGAATTGGGAAAGATGTTACTAATGATTCATAAAAGTGGCTGACTTATAATCACATACAAGTATTAAGTATAATAATGCTATTAAAATATTTAACCCCATCAATTTAATCAAGTCAATGAGTTCTAAAACTATTCTGTGTACCACCGCCAAAAATGAGTCTCCATATTTAGTAGAATGGATAGCTTATCATCGATTCATTGTTGGCTTTGATGAAATTCTAATTTATGACAACGATAGTCAGGATGATAGTTTAGATCTGCTTCAAAAACTAGCAGCATTAGGGTTATGTAAGTTTCAAGAATAGCCAAGAGTACCTGGTCAGCCACCCCAGCAATCAGCCTATAGCCATTTCATTCAAACTTACAAGGATTTATTTGAATGGGTTTGTTTTCTAGACATGGACGAGTTCCTGGTTTTAAAGCATTTCAAGTCTATTCACGACTGCATTAAATCGTTTGAAAGCAGAGCAGATAGCATCCTGGTTAATTGGCTTATGTTTGGCTCTGGGGGGCAAAATGAGTATCTCCCAGAACTGGTAACTAAAAGATTTGTTAAATGCGCTCCCAGTAATCATGTAGTTCACAAACACGTTAAATGTATATCAAAAATTGACACTATAAAAAACTGCGACATTCACATACCCGTTTTAAAGCCTGGATCAACATATTTTCATATTGATGGGACAGAATTAAAATTTGGGAACAACCCAACCGGGGAACATATTAGAGAGCAAGGTTATATTAATCATGAACCGGGACAGATTAACCACTATCAGTCTAAGTCTTTGCAGGAGTACAAATGTAGAAAACTTAGAGGAAGAGCTACCGTTAATGAAAGTTCACCCCAAAGCCGTCTCAAACCCGGAGATTTTGATAGTCATAACTCTTATAGTAACGCATTAGAAAACCATGATATTTTGGCTCTCACCCTAGATTTAGAAAATCATGTTTCATCAATCTATACTTCCTTGGGAGTAAGACAGCAGTATGAGCAAAAATTTATGATATTTATTCAGTCCGAAGCGCAAAGGTATGATCGTCTGCATAATCAATCTTATGCACCTTTAGAAAAATCCAGCTATGATCCGCCAAAGGTAAATGGCAAAATCAAAAATCCCAGAGAAAATGAGCGTTTTTTATATTATAAAAGTATCTTGACTAATCTAGTCGATATGAAAACTAGCATTGGTCTAGAAATTGGAGCATTTGACCGACCTTTTGTGCCACCATATCAAGGAAAAATGCACTATGCAGACTATAGAACTACACAAGAGTTAAAGGAACTGGCAAAACGAACTACTGGTCATAATCCTAATTTTGTAGTGGATGTGACCTATAATCTGTCAGAAATAACTCTCAGCGATATCCCTGGAAAATACGATTATATCGTAGCTTCTCATGTGGCTGAACATACACCAAACATGATTGGTTTTCTGAATCAAATTTCTGATTTATTAACTGATACTGGTTTAGTATTTTTGATAATCCCTGATCAACGTTATACTTTTGATTGTTTGAAACCTTTAACCAGCTTGGGGGAACTCTTAGAAAACAACTGTAATAAGTTAGAAAAACCTGCTTTTCGTCATGTATTTAACTCTCGCTACTACAATCGACCCGTGAAATCGGCTGATGTGTGGGCTGGCAAAATAAACAGTAAGTCACTTTCTCGCATTCCTCAAGATATTAATAAACTTATCTTGGCAGCCAAAAAGTCTAGTGAATTCTACATTGATACTCACTGCAATATTTTCACGGATTTCCATTTTTATGATGTGATATCTGAGTTAATAAAATATAATATAGTTAATTTTTATAACGCGAATGTTTATCAAGTAAAACCGGGATTTATGGATTTTTTATGTATTCTATGGAAAGCAGAAATAAAAAACTCAGATATTTACAGTTTATTTCCAGACTTAAAAACCAGATTGATAAATGATCATGGAACTGTGCAATCGCAAACTATAGCAATGAATAGTTTTCCCAACTTAGAATCTATCAGAACCAGTTTGAAAGAATATCAACACAAACTGATGAGAATTGTAGATGAATTATAGTGATTTACAGTAAGGTTAATTTGTAAAAAAATCCATACATGAATGTTTAGTCGTGGAATGTGAAATCCGACTATTTATGTTATGTTAGGTGAGTCTCGGCAAGATGTCACTGATAATCTGATCTACCATGTCGCCGGTGCAATATTGACAAAGGAATCTCATTCCTGTCTTCCATATTAACCAGAATCAAAATTTCTATTTCACATAGACATCACCACGGTTTTGGTTAATTTTTGATTCTACAATGATACGATCGCCATATCACCACATATAAAACAGATATGGTTAAAATTTATAGAGTCGCTCCCAAAATGAAAGCAGTAGGGCGTATATAATACGCCCCTAAAGTTCTGTAATAACAGGTTATCTCTGTTAATAGTTAATCAAATGTTGTTATTCTGAATCTGCCTCTTCTGTATCCTTAGAGGGTTTAATAACTCGGAAGTTAACGACTGTACGTGCTGGGACTTCAGTGGTTTCACCAGTTTCTGGGTTGGTTTTGGTTCTTGCTGGTTGCTCTTTGGGGGTAAATTTCCCTAAACCTCTGACGACAACTGGCTGACCACTCTCAATTTCCTGAGAGATAGCACTAAAAGCCAAGTCTAAAATAGCTCTAACTTTTTTCTTGGGAATTTTGGCTTCTTCGGCGACGCGCTGGACCAGTTCATTTGTTTTCATACCCAAAAACTCCTATGATTAGGTGGGAACAGCCAGATTATTGTTCTGTCAACTGACTTTACTATAAAAACTTTTTGTCTATGTGTCAAGTCTATAGACACAATCTAACAACAAAATCTTTGATTAACTACCACTTTGTTTGGAGTTCTAGGCGCAAACGTAAGGTACTCAAGGGGATGGTAGCGATTAGACTTAGGGAGTTAATGGAAGAAGTGTGTCCAGATTTGGAGGTCGAAATCCTGACTCTGGATATACAGCCTAACTATGTCCACGCATTTTTGGATTGTCCGCCGACCCTAGCCCCGCATCAGATTATCCATCGAATCAAAGCCTATACAGCCCGTCACCTCCGTAAAGAGTTTGAACATTTGCTGGTGCTACCATCAATATGGACTCGTTCCTACCTAGTTTCGACATCGGAGACCATCTCTCAGGAGATTATTGAGGATTATGTCAAACACCAAGGAAAAACAGGATGAAACACCACCCAACAGATCAGTTGACAACTATCAATGTCTGGGCTGTTGAAGTTGATAGACTATCTTGGTTAACCCAGTTATACTGTGGTATGCTACCGTAAGACAAATATCAATAGATGGGTTGGATTCTGAATCCTTGAAATTGATAGAAAGCAAGAATGAGAAGGACTTAGACTTATACTTTAAAGCTCAGTCAATTTTTGAGAGACGACTGGAAGAGATGATGTAATTGTTGGGGTTCCGGTAATTGACAAAGGTGTACGGAAGAAGGTTGGGTCCCTTCTTCCATGGGTGTCAATCTAATCGTCTGAGCTACCATGTCGCAGGTGTAATGTTGACAAAGGAATCTCATTCCCGTCTTCCATAGTAGCCAGAATCAAAATTTCTACTTCACTGGGTGTTTCACTGACATCAATGGTTTTGACGAAGCCACTATCAATAGCATGGGGAACATCTGGAAATACTTTGGCGACATCATCACGTTCCTGGTTCATTTTGGATTCGCCAAGGACACGATCGCCACAGATAAACTTGATTAGTTTAGCCGGAGAGTGCTTACCAATCACCCATCCCTGAATCAGCATATTTTCTTCATTGAAAGGATGGTGTAGCTTGGGTGAGTCGATCGCACACCCTAAAAGCGCCTCCTTATCCTCAGACATTGATATCGCCACCACTTGATTGTCATCATTACTCAGACGAATACCATAATCTTGTCGTATGCGACTCAGGTTAGGGTTATAACAGGGGTCATTTTTGAGTACATCTCTCCACCGCTGCTTCATGATTTTAGATTCTCGTTTAAACCGTTCTTCTTTTTCCGGGGTATCCTCATAACCGCGACTCTTAGACTCATAGTGATATAAAACCACATGGGGTAGATAAATATTCCGATATCCTCGGCTGACCAACTTTAAGCAAAAATCCACATCATTAAATGCAACTTCCAGCTCTTCATCTAACCCCCCGACTTCCTCAAATGTCTCTCGCCGACACATCAAACAGGCTCCGGTCACGGCGGAGTAATTATTAACCGTTACCAGTTGGTTATAATAACCCAAATGATGAGCCAGATAACCCTTATGGCTGTGACCTGCTACGCCGCCAATTCCCAGGACAACGCCAGCGTGTTGAATGGTATCATCGGGGTAGAGTAACAAAGTACCGACAGCACCAATAGAGGAACGTTGAGCCTGTTCTACCATGGCTTCTATCCAATCGGGGGTCAATACTTCGGTGTCATTATTTAGAAACAGTAAATAATCTCCCCTAGCTTTAGTTACGCCATAGTTATTAATTTGGGGGTAATTAAACGGTACATCGAACTCGTAACAGCTAAAGCGTTGGGGTTCTTTTTGTTTCCAGGCGTTGATAATATCGAAGGTTTCTTGTTCATCACTGCCATTGTCAATGACGACGACTTCATAGTTAGGATAAGTGCTTTTTTCAAAAATTGACTGTAAGCAATGATTGAGAGTAGTTCCCAGGTTGCGAGTGGGGATAATAATACTGACAAGTTTGTGTTCTTCGATGTGATAGCGAACAGTGTATTGACCGGGGAAATTCTCATGATCGGAAACAATTTGCGCCTTTTCCCCGCAACGAGCAAAGGACTCATTTAAGGCTTTTTCTGCTGCTATATAGGCGTAGAGTTTACTGTTGGGGTCGTAGGCGGTGGAGCCGCTATGCTGTCGCCAACTGTAGAGAATTTTGGGGATATGGAAAATCTTATTAGTTTTCTCAGTAACGCGCAAGACCAAATCATAGTCTTGACTACCTTCGTAACCAATTCGGAAGTTACCGACTTGATTAACCAGTTCCCGGCGATATACTCCTAAATGGCAGGTATACATCCGTGCTAAAAATGAGTCAGGACACCAATCAGGTTTAAAGTATGGGAACACCCGTTGACCGTACTGGTCTAATTTATCCTCATCGGAATAAATCATATCAGCATCAGGATTTTCATTAAGTACGAGTGCGACCTCATAGAGTGCTTCTGGGGTAATGACATCATCATGATCTAAGAGTGCTATATATTCTCCGATCGCCAATTCCAAAGCCGAATTAGATGCCGCACAGATGTGACCATTTTCTGTCCGAAAAGCGACCTTAATCCGGTTATCTTTTCTGGCATATTCTTCCAGCAGAGGTTTAATCCAAGGTTCGCTGGAATTATCATCAGCGATACACAGTTCCCAGTAGGGATAAACTTGGTTAATCACTGATTCTATAGCTTTTTTCAGGAACTTTTCCGGGGTATTATATACCGGCATAATCACGCTAATTAGCGGCTTATATCCGAGATAATTAACCGCCTGAGACATTTGCCGTAAGTCAGCGGGTCGGGGCAAATTTTCTCGGAGCCACTGTTCATAACTTTCTTGATCAATGGGAAACCGTTGCTCAGACGGACGGGATTTTTTCTGAGTCGGAAGAATCGGTTGCTCAGACGGACGGGATTTTTTCTGAGTCGGAAGAATCGGAGTTTCCCGGAAAGTTTCTTGAGGAATAAATAGGTCTACCCCCTCATTTTTTTTTTTCAATCACCCGTTGTAGGCGAGAAGCGATCGCCCTATTGTCAGGGTCGAGGTCTTGAGCCATTTGGTAAAAAACGATCGCCCCATCCAACTGAGTTTGTCGAGCCAGAGTATCAGCCAACTTAACATAGAGTTCCGAATCATCAGGCTTAATCTCGATCGCCTTATGATAGGTATCCACATTATCTGGTTCCTGTTCCATCACCTGAAGATAACATCCCAGAGCCTCATCTAAATCGCCTTTAGCGCGTTCTCGCAGTGCATCAGCCAGTTTTTGTTGAATCCCAGGTAAATCCGACTGTACAGCCATGGCGGCGCGATATCCCTTAACCGCCTCTTCCCAATTTTGAAGTCTAACCGAAACCTCTCCCAAATTATAACTAGACCAGGGGAACTCTGGATTCAAGCGCGCCGCCTCTCGGTAAGCCGTAGCCGCCTCTGACCAGCGTTCCAACTTAACCAGAGCCTCCGCCAAACTGTTGTAGGACCAGGAATAATCCGACTTAATCGCGATCGTCTTTTGATAAGCCTCAACCGCTTCCGACCAGCGTTCCAACTTAAACAGTACATCAGCCAAACCATTGTGAGACCAGAACAAATTAGCGTCTAACTGATTAGCCTTTTGATAAGCCTCAATAGCCTGATCAAACGCTTGTTTATCGCGCCATATGTCTCCCAACTTTTGCCAAACCTCAGCATTATCCGCCGCCAAATCGGTAGCTTTTTGATAGAAAGCGATCGCCTCATCTAGCTGTCCCGTCTGTACCAGAGCATCAGCGAAACCCTTACACAGCTCAAAATCAGCCCCAGAAGCATCCAAAGCCATTGCTTGACGCAGAACCGGGACCACATCAGCCCAACGTTCTTGTCGCAGCAATACCCGACCCAACCCATAATAGGCAGCCGCCAGATTTTTGTCTAATTCCAGCGCTTTACGATAAGCCGCCTCCGCCTCTGACAAATTCCATTGTTGGTTGCGAAGTTCCCCAATTTGGTAGTATCCCGCCGCCCAATTAGGATTAAGCTGTAATAGCTGACCATAGAGAGCGATCGCCCCATCAAAGTCTTGTTTCCCGGCCAAACACTCAGCCAAACCCTGGTAAAAAACTCCTGATTTCGGGTCTAATTCAATAGCCTGACGGTAAGCCGCCTCCGCCTCTGACCAAGCCTGTCCATAAGCCTTCACCTTACCGATACCATAATAAGCCGGAGCCAGTTGTTTATTCAACTCCAAAGCCCGCTGATAACTCTCATAAGCCTGATCCAGCTTACCCTGAGCGAGGCGAGTATTTCCCAGACGCACATGATCTTCCGGGGTAGCCTTATTCGGTTCCAAAGTATAGGCTTTTTCCAGACATATAGAGGCTTCACCCTCTCGTCCCAGACGTTCGAGAACCTTAGCCAAATTGCGATAGACCCCGGCAAAATTAGGATTTTGAGCGATCGCCTGTTGATAAAAGGTAACCGCTTTTTCCAGGCGATCTTCCTGGGCGTACAAGCTACCCAAATTCGCATGAACCTCCGGGAATTGGGGCTTAACTTCCAGAGCCTTATGGTAGGAGCGCACCGCCGCCTCCATTTCCCCCAACACTTGCAAAGCATTCCCCTGAATTTTATATGCTTCCGCCAAATTCGGGTCAAGTCGCAATGCTTTCTGACAAGCCGAAACCGCCTGTTCCCATTTTTTCATAGCGCAGAATGCCTTAGCCTCTTGTAAAACCGTTTCCGGGTTAACCGGGCGACTAATAGGAACCCCCATTCCCTTCTCAATAGGAACTTGTGGAGATTGACCCACCACCAAAACATCTGGCTGAGGAACTTGCCTCGCAGCAGTTGCGGCCGATAAAGTATCTTGAGGAGTTGACACAGCCGCCGCCAAAGTATCCACCGGGTTAGAAACTGCTGGACTTGGGTTATTCAACTCAATAGCCTTACGGAAATAGGTAGCAGCCTCCTGCAATTTACCCTGTTGTTTAAGGGCTTCCCCCAGGTTTTGATAAGCGGCTGCCAAATTAGGATTAAGATTAATAGCATTTTGATAACAGGCTTGTGCTTCCGCGGCCATACCCTGCTGCATCAGACCATCACCCAAAGCCAGATGTTCTTGAGCGCTGACAGTGTGAGGTTCCAGGGTGTAGGCTTTATATTGAGTTCGGATAGCATCTAAGGGGCGATTAAGCTGAGTCCAGACCTTAGCCAAATTCCGATAAGCCCCAGCGAATTCTGGTTTAATCGAGATCGCCTTTTGATAAGCCGCCTGCGCCTGTTCCCACTGTTGCGATCGCGCATAGAGGCTACCCAAATTGGCATAAACCTCAGCCCAGTTGGGTTGTAGTTCCAGAGCCTTGGTATAATTTTGCTTGGCACCTTCGAGATCTCCCCCTCGCAAGGAAACATCTCCCAGGATTTTCAACCCCACCGCCGAGGTAGGTTGAATCTTCAATAATTGTTCACAAGCCTTACGAGCATCATCAACCTGTCCTTGTTGAAGATATGCTTCTGCTTGTTGTTGCAGGAACTGGACACTTTTTTGAAGGATCTCTTTAGCTTGCATGGTTTGGCTCAGTTCGGACGGACTCATTTTTTAATTCCCAAGGTTCAATTATACTCGTTGATGGTAATTGGATCACAAAAAATTTTTTTTATCTAATTTCCAACTTCTCTAAAATCTTCTCCAACCCGGTCAGATTTACCCAGATATCCTCAGTTAAGGGATTTTGGTACATTAGCGATCGCAAAGGGTAACAGGAAAACCCATCTCCCGTCAGGGAATAATGTTCCAATCCCAAAGCCTGAGATATCACCCAATAGTAATGGCGGTCATAATGGGGGGACATCAACTCAACCACTCTCACTCCTGGCTGACAGAAAACCAAATTGGTTAAACCACTCCCATGGGGACCTATAACTATTTCCGCCCGTGAGAATAAAGCCACCTGCTGAGAAAATGATAGTTTCTCTGGTAGCACCCGCACAAACCCCAACCGACTCAGCTGCGCCATCACCTGTTCTTCATTCAAAACCCGTCGATGTCTAGCCTGGGCGCGACTCACATAGATACGATTAGGGTAATCATGAGCATCACCCTTCGCCAGGGGGAGAAAAGTTCTTCGCAGGAAGTCCAGCCCCCAAGGTTGCAACCATCCCGTCGGAGAAGCAAACGAGGGGACTAGCAACTGTCGCGCCTGAATATGGGGGTAGCGATCGCTTTCGATAATTTTCGATTCCGCAATACCCAAGCGCCGCAAAGTTTCCCGCTGAAACCCTAGCCTAGCACTATTGACCACAAACCCATCTATCTGATTAAAGTCTACCCCCACCCGTCGCATTAATTCCCACCGTGGCAGTATATCAACCATCCAGTGAAAATAGATATGTCCCGAAAGTCCTGATAATACCGCCACCGTCCCATCAATATATTGGGGGGGACAAAGTTTAGTTTGGCGAAAAATCCAATGTTTTTCGGGATTATAGTTAATACAACCCGGAAGGGGGGCGGGATATTCCCGTGATAGGTCGGCTAACAGTTGATTATCCGGTGTTATGGTAGCGATCGCCCGACAGACTTTCCAGTGATTTTCTTGGGGAACAATCCAACATCGTCCCTGGGGAATACTTGCCACAAACGTTTCAAAGGGGACCTCTACAATCTTCGCATCTGCCACTCGCCTCTGAATACCATAACCTAAATTGCTCACCTCAAATCCCGCAAAAATTCGCTCTCGACAAGGGCTACAATCTAAACCGCCGCACTCTCTGCCCCCTACATTATCTAACTCTGCTGAGGGAGGCTGTTGTGCTACCGTTGGAATCGGGATATAGTGGCTGGTGTCTATATTATTCGCCTGTAGCCATGCCTGGGTTTTCTGATAAACTCCTTGGGGTGGCTGTTGTGGTCGGGGAATTTCTCCGGTTGATATAGTTCCGGTATCCCGCCACTCCTGCGAAACAGTAGTCAAATTCTCTGCTGTTTCCTGGTTTTCTAAAACCTTTGAATAATAAGCGATCGCCAATTCCCACCGTCCCTGCGCCTCAAGTAAACTCCCCAAAAGCCAATAGACTTCTGGGGAGTATTCAATCACCCCGGCAGTATGGCAAACTGTTATTGCCGCCTGCAACCTTCCCTGTTTAGCTAGACAGGATGCTAAATCCAGGTAAGTTTGTATTTTCTGAGGTTTAATCCTTAATGCTCGTTGATAATACCTAATTGCTGCATCCCACTCCCCATATTGATTTAGGGTATTACCCAAATGAAGGTAGGTGGCTTCTAGGTAGTTATAAACCGCATCCGGCACCTCAGTTACATTATGATCAGACTCCTGGGAGTTCTCAGAGTTCCCCAATTCCAAATCGGATTTTTGCAGAGCTTCCAAAAACTGGGCGCAGGCTATTTGTGCCTGTAGTAGTTCATCTGAACCTACTTCTAGGATAACGTCCTGATTAAAGCGTTGGATATAACCCTGCACAAATTTCGGGTCAATGGCGATCGCTTTCTGAAAACAAGCCATGGCTTGAGATAGCCAACCTATGATTAAGCAAGAACTACCACAATCGCTATAGAACATGATATTATCCGGTTCTATGGCGATCGCTTTCTGGAAATAACTTATCGCTTGTCTGTGGTTATTTTTTTGCTGCCACAACTTACCCAAATTACTGTAAGCAATAGCTAAATCCGGTTTCAGGCTAATCGCCTTCTCGTAGGCGGCGATCGCTTCACTCAGCTTTCCTTGGCAAGCCAAAGCCCAGCCTAAGTTATTATATACTAATGGCTCTGTCGGGTCAATATTTAGGGATTCTTGAAAGATGGCGATCGCCTCATCTATCTGATTTTGCTGTAATTGCAAATATCCCAGGGTGTTGAAAATTTCCTGAAAATTAGGGCAGTTAATTCCGCCTTGTTGTAAAACTTTAATCGCTGTGTTAATGTCCCCCCTTTCATTTAACCGCAGCCCCATATCCAAATAAGCCTGACCTAGCTTAGGGTTTAAGGCGATCGCCTTTTCGTAACAGCCAATAGCCCCTTCAATATTACCCTGCCAATGTAAAGCCGACCCTAAATGATAGTGTAAATCTGCCCAATTAGGGGATAGGTCGATCGCCTGTTGGTAAAATGAAATAGCTTCATCAAACCAGCCCATATTACGATATATTTGGGCTAGGTAAGCATAGCTAATGGCTTGGTTAGGTGCAAGTTCAAAGGCTTTTGTATAAGCCGACATAGCCGCCATTAATTGGCCATAATCTTCATGAATATTGCCTAGCAGTTGGTAAGCAATGGCACAATTAGGCTGTTGGCTGATGATTTCCCGACAAATAGCAAAAGCCCGATCTTGGTTTCCCTTGCTTAAATTATCCTGTGCCAACTTCAACAACTGTTCAACACTCATTCCCACTCCCGGTTTCCCTATTGCAGTCTACAACAGGTCTAGCGCTATCTTACCCAAGAATTATAAATCCTCCCCTGCTCATTTACTCAACTTTGATCCATCATCGTCTCGATGTCCATATAATATTGATTGATATTTGGTGGGAATATTGCTAAATTTTGATGATTGTTAGTGAGGACTGATCATGAAAACTATTCATGTCGTCTTAATTGCCGTTGCTACTGCCTTATTTAGTGGTGGTATTGGCTTTGTCGGAGGTACAGCGATCGGCGGTGTTGGTGGTGCCGCAGCCGGGGTTTTCTTAGGTATATGTATCACCGCAGAAACAGCCAGACAAGAGGGTTTTTTGACTGCTGAACAAGCTGATAATCTCGTATCTATCATGCGCCAAAATGCCTCAACTCAATGGGAGATACCACCCGAAAGTTTAGAGAACTTTAACTGCGAGCAAATTACTCAAGATTTGGGTTCTGAGTAAATATCACTCACCCCAAAAGGCAGGCTATCATCCTGCCTTTCTTTATCTCAAACCTCGCCAAAACGCCAAAAATACTAACTCCTCACTCTGGGTTATTTAAAATACATTTTGCATCAATAATCCACCAATTAGGCTGCTCAAAAACCGTACATATATTAACCTGTTCATATAAAGCGATCGCCGAATCCTTCTCCAGTAAATCCAAGGCTTTTTGACCTTCAGAAAAAATCAACATCCAATGATTATTTCTAATATATTCAGGCGTGAAAGCTGCCGGATCAATCAGCCAAAAATCCACATTATATTGACTAATAAAATTCTGAAGTTTTGCCAAATCATCCGTATAGTGAGCATTAATCATATCCAAAGTTCTCGCCAAAATTTGATGGTAATAACCCAAGTGATAAGGGATAGCATATTCTCGCGCCATCAAAACAGTTCTTTGAGCAAAAGTTGGCAGTTGATCAGCCTCTGCTGACAGAGAAGCTATCACAATATCTTTCCCTTGCTGTTGGCAGAAATCATAAACTTCTGTCATTCTACCTTTCTCATATCTAACCAATGGAAAATAAGGCACAAAAGCCGGATATAATAGGAGAATTGCCACTATTACACTCATGATAGTTCCCGCCAACCATCGATAAACCCTATAGCTATGGTTATTCCTAAAAACTCTCAGAAGTGTATCCAATATTAAACTCAGAGATATAGCCGTTAAAACCGCAATAATAATCCGAAAACTTAACTCTGTATATCGACCTGGAAGGTGTAGCTTAAACAAAAGTGCATGGGATGCAAAAAACATCAAAACCGATGATATTAACAATTGCAATAATACCCAAACCTGTGGTGTAATATATTTCCAGAGGGGAAACTGTCTCCGAAATATTAGTAAAAATGGCAGTAGTAAAGCCACACATTGAGTCGCGGGGGTAAATAAGGAACTGTGAAACATTCCGCTACGTCTTCCCGTGAACCAAATATCCATAAAATTATCGTGAAAAAACCTACTTCTTCCCCCCTCGAAAAATTCGGGAGAATTCATAGCTTGCGCGCGAGTAATGGTCGGACCAAATTCTGAGGAGGTGATCATATATGGAAGTAATACTATCAAAGCCACCAATAAACCCCCTGCTAAAATTTGATAATTTAGGTGATTTTTGCTTGGCTTAAATCTGCCATTTTCCCAATGAATAACTCTCAATATCAGCATGATAGCAGCAATGAAAACATATTGAGGATAAAATAAGCCAATAGCTGCTACTGTGACACCAACCCCCAGCCGAGAATGTTTCACTAGATAGTATAAAAAGGCGATAAAAAGCGGGTTAATAAATGCTCTGGGTGTTCCTGATGCTAAATCGTCCTTTAACCATAAGGCTTGATTGATGATTAAACAGCCTATAAATCCCGTGACTGGAATTGGCAAAATTTCCAGACATAACTTGAAAAAATAATAAGTAACAAATAATCCTAAAATTGGCGGAATAATTTTCGCTAAGTCAAAGGGGTTTATTCCTAAGATGATACCCAGTTTATACACTAGAGTATATCCCCGGGGAGCTACAGATTGAAAATAATCGGCTATTAAATCATTGGGAAACAGGTCGGGGTCAATAAACCGCAACATCCAAAAAATGTGCTGTCTTGCGTCATTATGGACTAAATTGGGTTCCGCAAAGGCTTGTTTTAGTGATAAAATACCGTATAGGGTGGCTAAACTCATGCTGAGGAAAAGCCACAATCGGGTCTGAGATGTATATTTTTTCATATTCTCATGGCTATTGACGGGTCTAGGGACACAAAAAAAGACCCCTACAACAATGAGGGGTTTTAATTAACTTAGTTTAGTAATTCAGCAACAACCATTAACAATTATTAAGCTGAAACGCGAAATTGCTAAATAAGCTGTAAGACTGATAGAAAAGTGGGAATCCTAGGACCGACGAGAGTAACCACCGCCACCACGACGACCGCCACCAAAAGATCCGCTATTTTCGCGAGGCTTGGCTTTATTGACTCTCAGATCACGACCGCACCACTCAGCACCATCAAGAGCATCAATGGCTGACTGTTCCTCAGCTTCTGTGTCCATTTCCACGAAGCCAAAACCACGCATACGTCCGGTTTCACGGTCTGTAGGTAGTTTAACCCGCTTAACTGCTCCATACTCTGCGAATACAGCAGTTAGATCTTCTTCTGTAACCTCATAGGACAGGTTACCAACGTAAATCGACATAAATTATCTCCAAAACCAGAGTTTCGTAGGGAGTGAGGTTCTCGGAGAGAAACTTGCCAGCATAAAACGTGAAAAACTCGTTGATACTTGAAACAAAAATACTACAACCGATACTTAATTCTCCATTGACTACAGTCTAGCACCCTAACTGATCATTTGGGAATAGGTATTATTACTTTTTTAGAAAAATTTAAGATTTGGTGAGCATATTGTGGCTCAGTGCTTTGGATCTAATCAATCTGCAAGTTAAACGGTAACCTGGTATATATTCCCCTAGGATCATTGAGATGCCTAAGCACGGAGAACTCATGATAGACTTTGAGCAGTTCCCTAGTCAAAGGGTCTGCTGGAGTGGCTTCGGTTCGCAGGCTTTCTAGCAAACGTTCCTCAAAACTAGGAATTCTGGGATATTCGGCGAGTTTCCAATCATCACCAAGTTCGGCTTTTTCGGCTACAGCAGCGATCGCATCTTGTAAACCCCCCAACTGATCAACCAACCCCAAGGCTTCAGCTTGTACCCCCGACCAAACCCGACCCTGAGACATTTCCAAAACCTCCTCTTGTGGTAAATCTCTCAATTGCGCGACGGAAGAGACAAACCGCTGATAAATCAGATCAACCATCTGCTGAACCTTCTCTAGTTCCTGGTCTGTTTTGGGACGGGAGATAGAATTAAGATCAGCAAAGGGTCCGGTTTTCACACCATCCCAGGTAATTCCATTCTGGTTAGCAATATCCTGAGCATTGAACAGCAGTCCAAATACACCAATTGAACCAGTGACTGTCGTGGGTTCAGCCAAAATGCGATCGCTACCCATAGCAATCCAATAACCACCGGAAGCGGCGGCATTGCCCATAGAAACTATAATCGGTTTTTCCTCTCTGGTCAATTGTACTTCCCGTGCGATTACCTCAGAAGCGGTAGCGCTACCACCGGGACTATTCACCCGCAGGACAATTCCTTTGACCCGATCATTATCCCGTAACCTGCGTAACTCTTCGCTAAAGCGATCGCCGCCTACTTGACCAATCCCGCCGCGACCATCGACAATTTCACCATCAGCATAGACTACAGCAATGATATTGCGACTGTTGGGATTACCAGCCCAACTTCCCTTAACTTGAGGAGTTCTGGAATATTCCTGTATCCCCACCCGTCGAAAAGGTTGTCTTCCCTCTTCCTTTTCTCCGGTCAATTCACGCAGTTTAGCCGCCACCTCATCTCTATGGGCGATCTGATCAACCATTTCGCGATCCTTCGCATCTGCAGCCATTAAAAATCCATCCTGATTCACAATTTGCTGCAACTGTGCTGTAGTCAGACTGCGACTAGATGCGATCGCCCCCGTAAACTCACCCCACAAATCTCCCAATAACTGCTGCATTTGCTGTCTATTTTCTGGGCTCATCTCTTGGCGCAAAAAAGGTTCAACAGCAGACTTATATTGACCAACCCGCGTCACCTGTACCCCAATCCCAAACCGTTCCAACGCTCCCGCTAAAAACACGGTTTGAGAACTAAACCCGCTCATCTCGACGGTCCCCATGGGGTGGATAATGATTTCATCCGCTACTGAACCTAGGTAATATTCACGCTCGGTCCAGTCAGTATCATAAGCAATAATAGTTTTACCGCTCTCTTTAAACCCTTCCAAAGCCCGACGGACTTCCTTTAAATTCCCAAACCCTGTGGGAGTTGTACCACTACCGCCTTCCAGGTACAGCCCCACGATTTTATCATCCTTACTCGCCCGCTCAATCGTTTCTAGCACTACCCGCAATGGCAAGAACCTAGACCGATCGTCTCTCAGGGTCTGTCCTATGGCGATCGATGGTGTTGGCGGCGGTGCCGTGTCCGCTATACCCACAGACAGGTCTAGCACCAATACTGATTTATCTCTGAGGGTGGTTTGTGTACCCCTCGAAGCACTAACTACTACTAAAAACGCGATTCCCCCCATGCCAAATGTGATCACTAGGAACAGTCCCAGTAAATTGCCAACTACACTGGCTAGGGTATATTTCAGAAATTCTTTCATGATTAGGTTTCCCTCAGCCGGGGACGGTTTGCTCTGGCTGAGTAGGCTTAATCATAACAAAATAACACGGTTCAGATTTAATCGGCTACCATCGACTAATTTTAGCTGAGGGGTTGACAGGATCAGATTTGGGCGGATATCCTTTGTTTGATTTTTTATTCAACATGACACCGGCCGCACCAGCCGCACCGGTTGACAAATCAAGTGCGATCACTTATCATAATATTGTGGGGCTGATATGGCTTCTTGCTTGATTTTTTATTCAACAGAGCGACAATAAAGAAACTGGGTTTCAGGGTGAAAGAAACCCAGTTGTGAGGGTTTATAATGACTCTGCGAGGCGGTCAAGGGAAATCATAGCGGCTTCAGCGACTTGATGATGGCTGTCTTTAGCCAAATATTTAAGGGCGGATAAGCTCTTAGGGCTAGGTAAATTTCCCAGAGCCTCGGCGAGACGCTGGCGAATTAACCAATCATCGGACTGAGCAAACTTGAGGATATGGTCTATGGCTTCGAGGTCGCGAATTTCACCCAAAGCAGCGATCGCCGCCTGTTGCAAAATCACCATATCACTATCAAGGGCAGACATCAAAACGTCACGGGCGCGGATATCTTTCAAATTGCCGAGAGAGACAGCAGCACTAAAACGCACTAGCCAGTCGGTATCCTCATAAAAAGCCCGCATGAGGGGTTCAACAGCCCTAGAGTCCCCCAAATACCCCAAAGCCCCGGCAGCATCGGCGCGAATGCCATAGTCGGGGTCAGTTTCTAATAATTTTACCAGAATCGGATAACATTCGTCAGTTTGTTTAATCCCTAGGGCGAAAACAGCCATTGACCGAATTTGTAGGCTTTTATCAAAGAGAACCTTCTTAATTAGGGGAACAGCTTGCTCTGGGGATACCTCGCGCAAGGAAGCTAAAGCTAACATCCGATCGCGGGTATTATCGCTGTCTAACTTACGGGAAATTTGGTCTAGGGGAATAATTACACTCATGAGATCAACTTATTAAAACTTTACATGGGGAATTTTTTCTATCCTATCTTAAAACTTTGAACAAGAAAAAGCCCCGCCTGAACAATCAATCAGCCGGGCCTTTAGCCAACAATCTTTGTAAGTAGGATTATTGCATATCCCACAGAGCCTTAAACAAAGTCTCAGCCAGCTTTCTGGATGTGGCATTCCTGGCAGCCTTGAGCGCCGCCCCAGATACTTTGTTCCCTTTGTGGCATGCTCTGGTAATCCAATAAACTCTAAGAGTGACTATACTATTTTGAGGTAGGGTTCCATCTGGTCTAATCTGGGCGAGTGCGGGTGATGATAACGTACACAGGTTAAAATACATGGCACAAGCCATTAAACCAAGAAACCCCGGTTGATAGTAAATTTGCTGTGGTTGCTGTGATTTTTGCCTCAACACTTTAACACTCGTGCAGATTCAACCCTTTCTGCTACCCAATTTTAAACTATCAGGACTTTTTTTCGATCTAATGTCTGTATCTAACTCTATCCAAATCATAATATGTCATAATCGGACCTGTCGTAAACAAGGCGCAGCCAAGGTTTTACAGGCTTTTCAGGCTGCCAATTTTTCCGTCGGGGTCATTACTCCTAGCGGCTGTCTGGGGTCCTGTGGTAATGGGCCGATGGTTTTGGTTTTACCGGAGCAAGTCTGGTATGATCACGTTACACCAGAACAAGTCCCCAGTATTTTGGGATCTATTGACAGTTAACAGTTGAAAAATTGACGATGGATATTTTAGAGATTTTACAAGAAGAATTATTGACCAATACCCTATCTGATTATTTAATCGCTTTTGTGATTATTGTGTTGGGTATTTTAGCCATCAGAGTCATCGAACAAATGATTTTGAGGCGGTTAAAACTCTGGGCGGTTAAAACGAATAGTCGGTTAGATGATGCCTTGGTGAAAATTGGGGATAGAGCCCTAATCCCCCTGGCTTATGTGGCTATATTTTATGTGGCAATCACTAACTTATCATTGCACCCAATTCTCGGTAATTTAATTAATGCGATCGCCTTAATTTTCTCCACCTTTTTAGGTGTGAGGCTGGTGGTATCCCTCGCTGAATATGCTATGCGGTTATACTGGTTAAATCGTCGAGAAATCGAAACCGTAGACCGCGCCCTAAATGCCCTATTGCCAGCCATTCGCACCGCCGCCTGGGGATTAGGAATTATCTTTGTGCTAGATAACCTCGGCTTCAATATTTCCGCCGTGGTAGCGGGTTTAGGAATTGGGGGTGTAGCCATTGCTTTAGCCTCCCAGGGAGTCCTACAAGACCTATTTAGTTATTTCTCCATCCTGTTCGATCGCCCTTTTGAAATCGGCGATTTTATCGTAGTTGGGGACATGGCTGGAAGCGTCGATTATGTGGGAATTAAAACCACCCGCATTAAAAGCATAACTGGCGAACAAGTAGTAGTTCCTAATACCAACCTCACCGCCTCTCGTATTCATAACTATAAACGCATGGAAAGGCGGCGGATACTGTTTAAAATTGGTGTCATCTATGAAACCCCCCAGGAGAAACTACAACAAATTCCTGCCCTCATTCGAGAGATTATCGAATCCATAGAAAACACCCTATTTGACCGGGCGCACTTCTCAAGTTTCGGAGACTTTAGCCTAGACTTTGAGATTGTTTACCACGTTCTCAGCAGTGATTATGCCATGTATATGGATATTCAACAGCGGATTAACTATGAACTAAAATCCGCCTTTGAAGCCAGGGATATTGAGTTTGCTTATCCAACTCAAGTCACCTATTTTGAGGGTATGAACAACCCCAAAAATAGCCCCAGCCGTGAACCTCTCAGGCAGATTTTGAACCCTTAGAATAAAAAGCGCCCTCACACTTACCCAAAATTTCGGAAACCGGAACTACAGAAAAGTAGTTATTGGTTGACTGATACCATTGCCAATTTTCAGGTTAACAGCTATAATAGCATACTTGTACTGTTCCGAGTTTGTGCATCCAAACTTTTACCAACTATGGCAACCAAGCCAACGATCGCATTTTCCCATTTAGGTTGCGAAAAAAATCGCATCGACACCGAACACATGATCGGTTTATTAGCCGAAGCCGGATATCAAGTAGACTCCAACGAAGAGGCGGCTGATTATGTGGTAGTGAATACCTGTAGTTTTATTGAATCAGCCAGAGAGGAGTCCGTCAATACCATAGTTGAACTCGCCGAAGCCCATAAAAAAGTAGTGATTACTGGGTGTATGGTGCAACACTTCCAGGAAAAATTACTTGACGAACTTCCCGAAGCTGTAGCAGTAGTAGGAACCGGAGATTATCATAAAATTGTTAATGTAATTAATCGGGTAGAAAAAGGCGATCGCGTCTCGGAAATTTCTGCCGACCCCACCTATATTGCTGATCATACCGTCCCCCGTTATCGCACCACCACAGAAGGGGTGGCTTATCTACGGATAGCCGAAGGGTGTAACTATCGCTGCGCCTTTTGTATTATCCCCCACTTGCGAGGAAATCAGCGATCGCGTACCATAGAATCAATCGTTACCGAAGCCAAACAATTGGCAGATCAGGGGGTCCAGGAATTAGTGTTAATCTCCCAAATTACCACTAACTACGGAACCGACATTTATGGTGAACCGAAACTCGCAGACCTGATCCGCGCTTTGGGTAAAGTTGATGTACCCTGGGTGAGAATGCACTATGCTTACCCCACCGGACTAACCCCTAAAGTGATTGATGCGATCGCCGAAACCCCCAATTTTCTCCCCTACCTAGACCTACCCCTCCAACATTCCCACCCGGAAATTCTCCGCGCCATGAACCGTCCATGGCAGGGTCAGGTTAATGACCAGATTATTGAGAATATTAAAACTGCTATGCCTAATGCTGTAATTAGGACTACTTTTATTGTCGGTTTTCCGGGAGAAACTAACAGCCATTTTGAACACCTCCTCAAATTTGTGAAACGCCACGAATTTGATCATGTTGGTGTCTTCACCTTCTCCCCCGAAGAAGGAACCCCCGCTTATACTCTTCCCAACACCGTATCCCAGGCGGTAATGGACGCGCGACGGGATGCACTAATGCAGGTACAACAGCCAATTTCTCTCAAGCGTAACCGCCAGTGTATTGGTGAGGTAGTGGATGTTTTAGTTGAACAAGAAAACCCCTCTACAGGCGAGTTTATAGGGCGATCGCCCAGGTTTGCGCCAGAAGTCGATGGTTTAGTATATGTAGAAGGAAACGCGCGTTTAGGGTCCTTAGTTTCCGTGAAAATCACCGATGCTGATATTTATGACCTCTATGGTCACACCCTAGAAAATTAACCCACAATTAATAATTAATAATTAATAATTAATAATTAATAATTATTGTCGGGTTTCTACCCCAGCAGTCAAGAAACCTCCCACCAGTCAAGAAACCTCCCACCAGTCAAGAAACCTCCCACCAGTCAAGAAACCCGGTTTCTCCAAGAAACCGGGTTTCTCAGCCAATAATTGACAGTCGAACCCGCCTCCCACAATTAATAATTAATAATTAATAATTAATAATTATTGTCGGGTTTCTACCCCAGCAGTCAAGAAACCTCCCACCAGTCAAGAAACCTCCCACCAGTCAAGAAACCTCCC
>NZ_JARPLU010000009.1:41921-60426 GCF_032349615.1 Limnospira sp. PMC 1279.21
CCACCAGTCAAGAAACCTCCCACCAGTCAAGAAACCTCCCACCAGTCAAGAAACCTCCCACCAGTCAAGAAACCCGGTTTCTCCAAGAAACCGGGTTTCTCAGCCAATAATTGACAGTCGAACCCGCCTCCCTCCACAATTATTAATTATTAATTATTAATTATCAATTGCTGTAAACTTCCCACAAAATCCGGGTAGGAAATAGCCGCCGCTTCGGCGCGATGAATAGTGGTAGAACCCGCCGCATTTAAAGCAGCGATCGCCAAACTCATAGCGATACGATGATCCGTGTCACTGTCAACTTCAGCGCCGCGCAAAGGGAAGCCACCAGTAATTTCTAAACCATCAGGTAACTCGGAAATTTTCGCCCCCATTTTAGTCAATTCCGTAGCCATAACCTGAATGCGATCGCTTTCTTTAACCCGCAATTCCGCCGCATCTCGGATGGTAGTAGTACCCTCGGCAAAAGCCGCCGCCACTGCCAAAATCGGAATTTCATCAATTAACCGAGGAATCAAATCCCCCTTAATTTCACAGGCTTTTAATGGCGAGAAACGGACTCGTAAATCTGCCACAGGTTCCCCCGCCACAAGTCGTTCTCCTTGGGATTGAATATCAGCCCCCATCATAGCCATAGCCTCCAAAATCCCCGTCCGGGTGGGATTAACCCCCACATTTTCGATGGTTATATCGGAACCCGGAACAATAGAAGCCGCCACCAACCAGAAAGCAGCGGAACTGATATCACCGGGGACAATCACAGTTTGCCCCTGCAATTTAGCCGGTCCGAACACCGTCACGCTGTTAGTGTCTGGATTGACCGTTAATTGCGCCCCAAACGCCTTTAGCATTCGTTCCGTGTGGTCCCGTGACAAGGCGGGTTCCGTCACGGTTGTAGCCCCTTCTACCATCAATCCAGCCAACAAAATACAGGACTTGACCTGAGCCGAAGCGATGGGGGAATGATAATGAATCGGTTGCAGTTGTTGACCATGAACCGCCAGAGGAGCGAAAGAACCCGATCGCCGTCCCCAAATAGTCGCCCCCATTTGGGTGAGAGGTGCAATCACCCGATCCATTGGTCTTTTGACCAGGGAACTATCCCCTGTGATAGTAAAGAGGCGATCGGGGTGAGAAGCCAAAATCCCCAGCATTAGCCTCATGGTAGTGCCAGAATTGCCAGCATCAAGGATGCGATCGGGTTCCTGTAAATTACCGATACCACAGCCTTTCACCTTAATCTGTTGTGAGTTCAACTCGGAAATTTCTGCCCCCAACCCAGAGAAACATTCAGCGGTGCTGCGAGGGTCTGCACCCAAGAGTAAACCCTCAATGGTGGTAACTCCTTCTGCTAGGGCTCCTAACATTAAAGCACGGTGGGAGATAGATTTATCGCCGGGAATGCGAAGGCGACCCTGGAGGGATAAACCGCAAGAGGGAGGGTCAATTTTGAGTTTCTGTTGTTTTTCTGTATTTTCTAGGGTGACAACTACAGATGGCATTAGGATAGATGTAGGTAAGGATTAATATTAAGATCCTATCGCTTTGGGGGTCCTGAGTTGCTATCAGGACTGAAAATCCTATCAATTAACAAGATATTTTATGCTCACTCATCACCGTAAGCCTGTTCGTCTATCTTGGATTTCTACGGATTTACCGCTGCGATCGCAAATTGAGACGGCGGCTACCCTTTACCAAAAAGACAAACAGCAGTTTCACTTGATCCTACAGGAACCAGATCTGTTAGATTGGCAATTGGAGAGTGATGGCGATCTATCCCCAATTGTACCATTATCTCATCAACCCAGACTGCTATGGTTGGAAGTGTCCCCCGGTCGTGCTGTCATGACTATGCAGGGAAAAAGCAACTTTAGCTATCGTCACCTATGGCAAAAAGGGATGTACGGGCTCAGTCGTTATTATCTTCAGGGTCAGTCGGAGTCTTTACCGAATCAAATTCGCCTGCGAAATTTTACCCGCGACCTAACTTTAGTTGGTTATCCCCTGCCAGAATTTTTGCGACTGGAGTATGAACTTTGGTCGGAAAAATTGCGCCTAGGTAACTATGTTTTACTGCTAGAAATTCACCATTAATTAGTCGATTTCGGCGGACAAGAAACTAGCATTTCCTGGGTTATATTATCATGGCGATCGCCTGCTTGCTGAGTCCTGATTGTGGCTTGGTGCATTTGTTGTTTGGCTTGTTTAAGTTGTTGTCGTCCTTGAAAGCTAACGGGGATAGTTTGTCCGGTTTCCAGCACCTGAGCCGTTTGGGTGAGACCTATGGCTATCTCCCGGAAACTCTGGCTATAACCATTTTGAAAAGTTTGTAATTCCTCGTTGTGAATATCTAGTTTTTCTACTTGGTTAGCGATGCCATCAAGTGCTAGGGCTAACTGTTTGGTAGTCGCTATATCGTAGCGATCGCTTTGGGCTGTAATTAAGGAATTACCCCGGTGTACCACATCAATTAGTTTTTCGCATTGCTGTACTTTTCCCCTCAAACAGCCTCCCAAGAAAGTAGTTAGCAGCAAGCTGATTATTAAAAACTTACCACGAGATAAAATCATTGGCGATCGTACCCTCCCATTGATTGGATTTGTTGATTAGTTTAACTGATACCTGGCTATTATTTCAAAAAACTACCCCCATGGCAAGACATCATAACGAAAATCACCCGGTTTCTGAGTCGGGGGGGGGTCAAGAAACCCGGTTTCTCAAAGAAACCCGGTTTCTCAGTCGGGGGGTGGTGAAGGCAGCAATTGAGGGCTGCTGTCGGAGCCAGACTAGAGTATAATTAATAATTAGAGACCTCGAAAACAGCTATAAATGACCAGATTGATCTACGACCAATTCACCAAACAATATATCCAGGAACTCTTAAAGCAATTAGGTGCAACTGAAACCAGCAAAACCATGGCTTCAGAAAGGCGAGAAATTGACATCTTTTTCACACCCCGCCCGGAAAATATCGCCTCAGCTAGTAACCTAGGCTTATTGGGAAAATTAGCCACCACCCCAGCGGTTTTTGAGCCTTTTAGCAATCCCGTTAAACCCAGAGAAATTCGCAGTTGTCTGGTGAAGCTCCTAGACATGAAGGCGCAATGGGAACGCCAAGCCACTCGGGAAAAAAGACGGCTCGCTCCCGGAGAATCACCCCGGTTGTGGATTCTGACCCCCACCGTATCCCCTGCCATTTTAGCAGATTTTGGCGCTACCGTAGACTTGGAAAACTGGATGAGTGGGGTGTACTTTCTCCCCAAGGGACTGGAAAGCGCTATGACAGCTTGTTCATTAAATATGTGTAACAATGAATACCTATAACAACTTGGTGATCAACTAGGGCTAAACTCAATTCCAACTGGATTCACCCATGAGCCGTTATTCTGTTGCTCTTAGGAAAAAAGTGGTCACCGCCTATCAATTAGGCCAAGGCTCAATTAGGCAACTTGCAGAGCAATTTATGATGAGTCCTGCTACTGTTCATAGTTATATCAAAAAAATATCGAGAAACTCAAGATATAACTCCTCAAAAGCCCGGGCTCAATCGTCCTAGCCAGCTAGAATCTTATCGAGACTTTATTATTCAGATGGTACAAGATTACCCAGATGGGACAGTTCGACAGTATCGAGAACATCTCCTAAATGAGCTGGATGTTTATGTCAGCGTCGGAGGAATGTGTGAATTCCTCAAAAAAGAAGAACTAACTCTTAAAAAAAACTTACCGGTCAGAAAAGGTAGCAACGGAAGAAGGTCAACAACAGCGATTTGATTACCGAGAGCGGGTGAGAGATGTACCTCAAAAATGATATTCATTGATGAGACAGCTTTCTGTGTAGGGATGAGTCCCTCTATGGCTAGGAGTAAAAAAGGCAAAAAAGCATGATGTTTAAGACCCTTTTATTAAGGCAGAAAAATTACCTGAATTGGAGCCATAAGTATCGAAAGAGTGGTAGCTAAAAAAGTCATAGAAGGCTCTATGAAAGGTAAAGATTTTCAGGATTTTATTGAACAGGACTTGGTTCCGAGACTGAATCCAGGGGATGTCGTAGTTATGGATAACCTTAATATCCATAAAATGGAGGGCATTGAAGAAATGATCACTGCTACGGGAGCCAGAGTAGAATATTTACCACCCTACTCACCAGATTTCAATCCTATTGAAATGTTGTGGTCAACGGTTAAGTCAGTGGTCAGAATGTTTCCAACACGAGCAATGGAAGCACTAGAACAGTTAATTAAACTGGCTCTAATGCTGATAGAAATACGTTTAAGAACTGGTTTACTAAATGCGGTTACTGTACTAATTAAATATCGAACAAGCTGTAAGACTTCGTGGGCTGATTTGGTGTTGCGGTTGGGTTGGTTAAATCGGGTGGGCAGAGATGGACGCGGCGATAGTAGTATTTTTGCCTTTTATCATGCGACGTTTCAGGAGTATTTTGCAGCCTTGACGGTGGAGGATTGGGATTATTTTATGCCTCGGAATCATGTTAATTTTCCGGTGGCGGGGATGCGGTATCGGATTTTTGAGCAGCAGTGGAAGCAGGTGATTTTGTGTTGGTTGGGGCGTAAGGATATTAAGGCCCAGAAGAAGGAGGAGTTTATTCGGGCGTTGGTTGAATTTAAGGGTGGGGTCAGAGATTTTTATGGAGATCAAGCCTATTTGCTGGCTGCTGCTGGGATTAATCAATTTAAGGCTTGTTCTCTGGCTACCGAGATGGTGCGGCAGGTGGTGAAGTGGGGGTTTGGTTATTTCAATACTGAAAAACAGGAATGGCGAACCTTTTTAGACCCCATCAAAGAAGCGGCGAGAGAGGTGATACCACAAACCATTAGACCCTTGGCGATCGCTGTATTGCTTGAAATTATCCGCACTACTGAGAATGAAAATAGCCGTAGGTGGGCGGCAGATAGTTTAGGGAAAATCGACCCAGGAAATCCCAAGGCGATCGCTGGATTGCTTGAAATTATCCGCACTACTGAGGATAAATTTACCCGTATTCAGGCGGCAGATAGTTTAGGGAAAATCCTCACCACACCTGAACAATATGCAGGAGTCGTCTCCGCCTTAAAAGACTGCCTCAGCGATGAAACCTACAGAGACAACTTTAAACGATTCGCTAAATGCTACGAAGTCATCTGGGACTGTGCCGAAAACCTCCCCTATCCCGAATTTTATCAAGCATGGCACAATCTCGCCGCCACCCCGACCCCCTTTATTCAACAGTGTAACCTCGCCCTTGTCCCCCAAATCCTCAACCAAGCCATCCAAACCCACCCCGTCAACTGCCAAGCCATTTGCATCGATGGCAGCCGCTTCAGCGACCCTAGTAACCCCGCCTTGCAAATCTACACCACCTTGAAAAAAGCCGGATGTCCCCCCAGTCCCGACGGTAAACCCCGTACCATTGCCGAATTACAAGCCTACTGCGAGGATGACCTCAGCGACCATCCAATTGCCCTCATCCTCTACGAAGAACCCACCGACCCACCCCCCCAAGGCTTTGATATCGCGGTACTCAATAAACTCGCCCGCTTTAGCCATCCCCCCATGGCGGTGATTGTCCCCCAACGCCTCCCCGAGTGCCGATTACCGCAATTCCTAGAAAGCGACCCCGATTTGATTGCCCATCTCCTCCAGTGGTTGCAAAACTTGGCACGATGAACCGGTGAAATTAGCATTCAATCCCTGAGCATCGGACATGGCTCTGCTATAACCCGGTTGCGGGAAACTGGGCTATAATTGTTGTTGTTGGTGACACCAAAAGGCGATGGCAGCCACCCCTAAGCTACTACCATATTGATGAGGCTTAGGTGTTCGGTTGTAGGGTATTTTTGCCCAGGGAAATCACTAATTGAATTAGGCGAGATATATGGGTGGGTTTAGCGATCGCCCAAATATTAATGCTCACACAAACCGCGGCCAAAAATAACAGAATAAATGTGGGAGCCATCACCACACCGATCGCAAACCAAGTCCAAACATGAGCCACTAGAACCCCAGCATATAAACTCGCAAATCCCACCATCAATAACATTTGCTGCTGAGAACGTCCCACCGCTGTAAAAATCATCGTTTGCAGAGTAGCGATTAAATTCATGGGGACTAAGAAGGCGCAAATCATCCCACAATTAGCGCGGGAAAATTCGGCGACACTATTTACATCTAAAATCATGGTAATTTATAATGGTAGAACTTCCTAAAGTGTAGCTGAGTTTTCCCAGGAAATACTGAATCTTTGCCAAAATTTAATCATCTTTTTTCCGCAGGGCTGTTGTCCAAAAATTGGTGAACATCATCAGCATCGCACCTAAAAAAATTAGGCCAGCTAATCCCGCTGCGATCGCAGTTTCCCAATCAATGTTTTCCATAGAATGAATATCATGCTATCCGTCTAACCCACACCTTAGCACAAATACCCACCGCCAGAGAACGGGTAATCACCGACCCCCTAGATTCTGTAACATATCTTAATATAGTAAACAGCAACACCTGAAGGACAGATATGGCTACAGAAAATAAAAAAGCACCTTGGGACATCAATCGGTTTGTAAAAACCCTCAACTATTTTGGCGTAATTCCGTTTCTAGGTAGTTGTCGGTGGCTACAGAAGCTATTTGGGGGGGAAGCCAAGCCACCGAGTCCCCCCTCTGAAGTCGTCCTAGTGGTCGGTGCGACGGGGGGAGTAGGTAAGCGGGTGGTTAAACGCCTCCAGCAACAGGGTATCAAAGTAAGGGCCTTGGTTCGAGACCGGAAACGGGGACTAGAAATGCTGGGAAATAAGGTTGATATCATGGAGGCTGATTTAACCATCCCCGAAACCCTTACCCCCCAAGTCATGCAGGACGTGACGGCAATTATTTGTTGTTCAGGAACCCGAGTCCAACCCGTAGAAGGGGATACCCCCACCCGCGAAAAATACTATCAAGGGGTTAAATTTTATATGCCGGAGGTGGTTGATATTCCCGAATTGGTGGAATATAAAGGCATTCAAAATCTGATTAATGCTACCCCTAATACCTTGCGAAATTCTGGTCAAAAAATTCTGTTTGATTTTACCAAGCCAGACGCTGAACTAAAGGCGACTTGGGGGGCTTTAGATGATGTGGTGATGGGGGGAGTTAGTGAAAGTTCCCTGCGACTAATTGGGGATGCTGCTTTATTTACGGGCAATGTTTCGACGGCTAATTCTGGGGGGTTTGTCTCTGTCAGAACTCGGAATTTTGAACCGCCTTTAGATTTATCGGAGTTTGCGGGAATTGAACTGCGGGTGAAAGGAGATGGCAAGCGTTATAAGTTTATTGCCCGCAGTGATGAAAAGTGGGATAGTATTGGTTATTGCTATTCCTTTGATACGGTTTATAATATTCCCATGACTATCAGGATTCCTTTTGAACAATTGATTCCTGTGTTTCGTGCCAAAACCCTTAAAGATAATCCCGGGTTTAACTCAAAATCGGTCTATGCGTTTCAATTGATGCTGAGTAAGTTTGAATATGATGGGGAGTTAAACCCTAAGTTTGAAGCGGGTATGTTTCAACTGCAAATTGAATCGATTAAAGCCTACGGAAATGCGGCTAAACCTCGCCTGGTGATGGTGAGTTCTGCGGGTGTCACTCGTCCGGGAAAACCAGGATTAAATTTAGACGAAGAACCTCCGGCGGTGCGAATGAATGACCAATTGGGAGGTATTTTAACCTGGAAATTGCGAGGGGAAAATGTAGTGCGATCGAGTAATATTCCCTATACGATTATTCGCCCCTGTGCTATGACGGAAGAACCTGGCGGCGAGGCTTTGATGTTCGACCAAGGAGATACTATTAAGGGGAAAGTCAGTCGAGAGGATATTGCGGAACTCTGTATTAAGGCATTAAATCAACCATCTGCTACTAATGTTACTGTGGAGGTGAAGGCTTTGGCTAATGGCGATCGCTCTCCCCACTCGGCACCGGAGTCGGGGTTATTTGCGACTCTCCAACCTGATTAAATATTACCTTACTTAAAGTAGTGAAAGCGGGCGATAATGCCCGCTATTTTATGAGTTAATCGGGTCAATCCTATATATACTGATATATGATGGGTAAACTGATATTAAAAAAGCTGTAATTGCCGGGAATGAGGAAGAAGGGGGACTGATTCACCTAACATAACTTTTTGATGCAGTAAACTTAAATCCTGCTGATTAATCTTGTCTTCCATAAAGCGTAACGAAGAAGTCGCCACATATTCTAAATCTGTCTCAAAAGCCAACCAATGGCGGCATTCCTGTTCAGCCACAAATCCCGTGGTATTAGAACCAGAAAATATATCAACGACTATATCTCCGGGGTCTGTTAAAAGTTGAATAAAAAACTTAGGCAGTTGACTGGGAAAACGTGCAGGATGAGCTTTTAATCCCAAGGCTTTACATCCCCTGAGATATTGGCTATTGGAATCTGTATTAGGAATTTGCAAGAGATTACAAGGAATTGCACCGCCGTTATTTTTAGCAAAGGATTTGCTAATATCATGTCCAGATGGGCGCTTTTTGGCATTATAAAACTTGTCAGGATCAGCCAGCAGTTTTTGCATTCTGGGGCTATAATCAGTCAATACTTTAGTTACATCGGATTTGGGAAATTCCGACTTACTAAACCACCAAACTGTATTGATTGAATCTTTGACCCTAATCTTGCGTTTGTTAACCCATTCTATAGGACTTGGTAACTTGGAAGGATTAAACCAATAAAAATCTTCAGCCAGGAAAAAACCAATGCGATCGCAAAAATAAATAGGAACCCTAAAATTATACAAACTTCTAACAGGTTTTCCCTTTTCATAAGCACCACCTAAATCTAAAACAAAGCTGCCATCATCTTTCAACTTTTGATAGACAACTCTGGCAAATTGGGCTAACCATTCAATATATTCGCTCTGGGTTTTATTTCCATATTCTTTTTGTCTTTGTAGTGCAAAAGGTGGACTGGTTAAGACTAGGTTAATGCTCTGATCAGGAAGCTGATTTAACAATTGCAAAGAATCCCCACAGAATGCAGCCCCCAGACCAGTATAATAACTGGGTTTGCTATTGATTTTTGTGAGATCTAGTGGAAATTTAATCTGTTCTGTGGTCATGATTTATTAATTATGCTACTTATAGTCTGTAGATGTATGGTCATCACTACCTATATTATATAGGATATGTCAGCTATCAGAATATGCCATCTAGTGCTAGAAATATTTTTGCTAAAAGATTAAAGCAAATTCGTAAAATGCGAGGACTTTCCCAGGAAAACCTAGCTGATATAGCAGGTTTACATAGAACCTATGTAGGCTCTGTGGAACGTGGGGAACGTAATGTGTCAATTGACAATATGGAACGTCTAGCTAAGGCGCTTGATGTTGAAATTACTGAACTTCTGAGGGAATAGTAACTATGAAATCTCATCCAGACAAAGCTATTCTTGACGAGTTATTTCCATATATTCAGCAGTATCAAGCACTAGCTACTAAACACGGAATTAATGATATTTTTCAAGATAATGGAGGTAAACTTTTACAGGTAATTTTGGTAACTGGATTACAAATAATACCTGGAAGGGAGGGGAATGATGCTAAAGATGCTGATGGTAATGAATTTGAACTCAAGTCAGTTAATATCGCTCTAACTAAGAGTTTTTCTACTCATCACCACATTAACCCGCGCATAATTGATAAATATAGACAAGTAGACTGGATCTTTGCAGTATACCGGGGAATCAACTTGTTGTATATTTATAAACTTACATCCTCAGACTTAGAATATTTTTATAGGAAGTGGGAAGAACAGTGGTACAGTAAAGGTGGAAAAGATATTAACAATCCCAAAATCCCATTAAAGTACGTTATTGAACATGGACAGCTATTATACTCTATTGACAGTTAGGGGCTATTTTTGATAAGATTAACCCAGCAATGTATGGACTGATAAAACCTCAGAAAATTGTCAGCGATCGCTCTCCCCACTCGGCACCGGAATCGGGGTTATTTGCGACTCTCCAACCTGATTAAATATTACCTTACTTAAAGTAGTGAAAGCGGGCGATAATGCCCGCTAATTTATTATTTATGGAAACTGGGAAAATTAACCTGATATTAAAGAGTTATTCCCGGTTATGGTCTGCCCTAAAATTAGCCCTATTCCACCAAAAACCGGGTTTTAAAATTGTCACAATTCCAGCAAATTGGCAATTAGCGAACATCCACAGAAACTAATGTATCTAGGGGTAATTCCCCACCAATAGCCAGTATCCGATAAACTCCATTTTCTGGTAGCCGGGTAGAAATGTTTTGGGTTCCTGTCTCTAAAATCTTGCCATGAGGACCGGCGATCGCTAATTCGACTCCAAACCCTGTCACTTTCATCATTTGACCCTGGCGACAACGAATAGTTAGGGGTTGAATACTGCGCGCCGATAATGTGAACCCCACAGACCCGTTATATTCCCCTGAACGAATTACAATAGGGCGATCTGGTAAAGAACGATACTTAGATAATTTTTGGTTTATAGTATCGTTAGAATTATCTTTATCTTCTAGTTCGGGTTCTGGTTTGGGTTCTGGTGATGGTCGTTCAATTTGAACCTCAATAGCACAATTGGTAGACTCAATGCGTGGATAAATCATCACCCGATATATTCCAGTTTCCGGCATATTTCCCTGCCAACGACCCGAAGATACAAAGGCTAATTCGCGACCGGAAGGGCTATAAAGTTCAGCTTGCAAAGTTCCCGCCCAAACAATTAGTGTGACTTTTTCTGCTTTGTTAGCAGTGAAAATATAGAGGGTTGGTTGTCCGATATTTTCGCGAATTGTGCCGGATTCTGGCAAAGACAAAATTGGATATTGCATGGTAATTTACCTAATTAAATGTGGTTAAATTTCAGATATACTTTCGAGATGATTGACCTGTTTACATAGACGATCTAATAATTCTGCTAAAAATTGTTGTTCAGATGGGACTATAATTTTAGGCTGCTGTTTACAGGTGCGATCGCTTCGTTGATTGTGTGTTAACATAGATATAACCCCTGTTGCTAAGGTGATTAGTCAGATACTGATGTCTGTGCTTGTCTATGTTTTTACTGTAGGATTAAAACTCTCAAATGTGGCGATCGTAGGTGATACTATCACGACTTACACATCACTACCAGTGTCTTTGTGTTCTATAACCCCCGTTTAGGTAGAGGTCTGGGGGTGGAGTTGACCCCAGGTTATGGACAGTTGCGTAAATGTCATGCGATCGCGATAGTCAAGGCTAATCAATACATGATATAAATGATATATGCCTCGAGTCAGGAGTGGATAACCTTGCCACTAGATGAGACAAATTCTTACTCTCAAATTCCTACACAGCCAGAGTTACAGGACTCTGAATATCTGAACAGCAGAGATTGTTTTTGTTGTGTCAGTGAACCTAGAGCAGTCAAAAATCGCATTCACCAGTGTTTAGGCATTGCTAAACGTCACAGCCTACCCGTATCCTTGGCACTAATGGGGATGGAGGGTTTAGATCTGTGCCTCCAACAACAGGGATATCAGAAAACTGATCAGGTGTTAATGGAACTGACCCAAGAAATTCAGGATCACCTACGCGAATGCGACTGGGTAGCCTACTGGGGTAATAATCAATTTGTGATGGTGATTTTCTCGGACCCACCAGGTGTAAAAATTGCGCTCAAACGTATTTGGCAAGCCTTTAAAAGTCGCGAAATTCACTTAGATGATGCGGTAATTACCTGTTATCCCAGAATAGGTTTTACTAAAGTGCATCATAATGAACACATGAATGCCTGTTTATAACGCATGGAATCTGCCTTACATAAGGCACAAACGACAAACAAAGCCCTGGCTTTTTTAGCTTAAATTAGCTCCCAAAAAGTTATGATTAGTGGCATTTACCACAAGCTACCACCACCGCCTTGATGATGCCGATAAATCTGATAATAATACCGATAACTATAAACATGAATCGCTATTCTTTCCTGTAGGATTTGTCGTAGCAGGTTAAGGCGTTTGGTATCAAAATCTGGGGATGGAGAAATCTGCTGTTGTTGTTGGAGAATAGCAAACTGTTGGTTAAGTTGATTAAGGCGATCGCTTCCTGTAGCTTTAATTAATCTTCCAAAGGGAACATAACCTAAAGCCCGATAGATAGGTTTCATGGGAGAATCATCATCATAAAGTAGCATATCCCCCGGAGTTTCAATGCGGATAATATTAGGGATCAAATCGGGATATTGACTAATAAAATTAGCTTGTGCTACAGGTCCAGATCCAAAAACTATAACTTTTAAATTTTCAGGATTAACCCCCGCATCAACTAACATCGCCGCATAGAGAATACTCGACCCACCTAAACTGTGTCCGGTGACGACAATTTCCACATCAGTTTTCGGGTTATTTTGAAGGTCTAGAATATCCTTGATCATCTCTTGGGAAATTTGATGATTAAACACAGAACCGGAATAATCACGGAACCCTTGATGAATTAACGCACCAGCACCAGGATAAAGATGTTCGGGTAAAGCAGAGACAGCGACAGCGATATCGTTGGGGTCTTCTAAGCTAGGATAAAGACCTTTAAACCCAATTACAAATGATACTTTTTCCATACCACCAGGGAGCAATTCTCCCCGGCTTAAAAAAACAGCATAGCCACCCAGATGCTGGTCTTTTTCTACCAGAAAGAAATCCGATAATCTTAATCGGGTATTGACTACTTTGATAGCATCAGGTTCAGTTTCATATAGTGCGGCTATATTGGCGATCGCCTGCTGTCTAGCGGCTTGATTTCCAGTGTTCTCCGCCTGAAATAACTCGTAGATTAACTGGGTGGTGAAGTGAGAGGCTTTCCCAATCATTTCGCATTCTCTATTTCCCGACCTACATAGGGACTCAAACTCGGGAGAACTGATCAGGGGTACATTGGCTGAAGATGGTTGACGAATTCCGGTGGCTATAACTAAAGTTGCCACCATTGTTGAATACAGAAATAGCCGTTTTTTCACCATGATAATTTACCCTAAAAAACTGGGTAGTTAATGACTGCTAATACTACCAAATCATCCCGCCACCACCAGTGTTTTTTAACTCATCATTCAAATCAGCGATCGCCATTCCTTTAATCCCTCGACGTTGCAAAGCGTTGGGGGAAATGGTGGGGATATGTTCCTGCAAAAATTGTAACTGAGTGGCATCTAAACTATCAGCCAAAAACTGATTAATCGCCTGTTGATTTAATATACCATTGGCGAATAACATAGATATCTGTTCTCCCGTAGGTGCATTAATAAAAATTTCCTCTTCTGAATGAGGAGCCCTATGATAGCCAATGGTTTGGTCAATGATTCTAAAGACTTCGGTAGTACAATTTATATTCAGGGTATTATACATTTGAGTTAACCCAGCTTGGTGGCTTTTGGTTATAGCATTTAAAAGTAACTGATTTTTTTGTGCTGGGGTTAAATTTAATTGAATTTGTTGAACTTGATTACCGTCTTGAATAATCATCCGTTGAACTCTGGACTCCAAAGAAACCAAACGATAGGCGATCGCAAAATTATCAAAGAAACCCGCCACCAAATCAAAGTTACCCCCCACCACGGCGACAGCTTCCACTGAAAAAATCAGGTCTTTTAGCTGCACGGGGGACTGGGGAGAACCGGGAATTTGAGGAATTAACAGGACCTCGGAACCGGGAGAAAAACGAAATCTTAGTTGGGTATGGGCGGCGGGAATAGGAGATGGGAAATTTTCCAGTTGATAGATAACTTCGGCTACGGAGTTGGGGAGAATTTTAGCGACCCAAAACTGATTTTGGTGACTGACATTAGCTACAGCGATCGCCTCGGGTTCGATACCATATTCAGCCGCCTCAGCAGCAGATAAACGTCGTAGCGATCGCTGGTGACAGGAATTGATACACTGACCCTGATAAATTCCCCGTGGCATTTTAGCTTGAGGGTCAAAGCGATCGTTCAGATCACACCGACAATTAGCATCAGGGAGAGTAGGTCTAGTCTCCACAGCTCTACTAGACAACCCAGGAGTCAACAGGAAAATTGCCGAAGTGAGAGTAAGCAACTTGATCCTGAAAATCTGCCTATTTTTCAAGTATGCAGCCCTCCTAACGCATCGGACACCATTAGAGCTATTATAGCAAAAATCTGGCAACCATCACCTAATAAATTACCCCATCAGGTGAATTGATTAGCAGTGTAACTCGATATCATAATAAATACAGAGTTTAATATGAACTTTTATGCTTAACAAATCTTCACAATCCGCTGATCAAGTAGCCATTTTATTTTTGATAGGCTATCTGATTGTGTCGCTGGCTATAACTTTGGGGTTTCATATCACTGCACATTACACTGAATCTGTCACCAATTCCATGATTGAATCTGATTCTAGTTTAACCCCATAAATGGCTGTAAATGGCTGTAAATCCCATAAAGACCTGTAAATCCAGGAAATTATAACCCTTGACAATAACTCAACAAAATGCTAGTGCAATGAGAAATTGCCCCTAAATGAGCAATCTCAAATCCATGAGTATTTTGGGTAGGAAAACTCAAACAAGCCGCCCTAGAAATATGCCCAAACTTCATAGCAATAGAAGCATCACTACCAAACCCCCGAATAATTGCCGATTGAATCGATACATTTACTCGCTGAGATGCTTTCCGTAATTCAGCATTTAACCCCTCATCATAAATGCCATAACCATCTTGAGATAATAGCACGGGTTTCTCACCAGATTCTATGGGATATTCTGGCGCTAGGGGACAAATTTCTAAAGCAATTAAGGCATCCAGACGGGTGCGATTAGTAAAATATAAAGCGCCGATCGCCCCCACTTCTTCCTTAGCAGAGGCTACCAAATAGACGGTTACCGGAGGATTTTTAATCTGTTTAGCCAACTCTAATAAAATCGCCAAAGAGGCTTTATTGTCGAGGGTATAACTAGCGATATAGTCCCCCATGCGGAAAGGTTTTTTGCGATGTTTTCCTACTACTACACGAGTACCAGGATGCACCCCGGCTGCTTGTAAATCCTGTGGCGATCGCAGAGTTTCTACCCAAGCATCCTCCCAGGTTAACGCCTTCTCAGTCTGAAAAGACTTTTGGGGGGACTCATGGGAAATATGGCGGGAACCAAAGCTAAGAATGCCTGAAATTGTCTGATTATCTCCCCGTAGGTCTACGACTCCCTCACCATAAACCCAAGGAAAAGATCCCCCTAATTTCCGAATCCTGACCCGTCCGTTAGGTTCAATATTATTAACAATAGCGCCTATCTCATCTTTATGTCCGGTAATAGCGATCGCCACATCAGGATTTTGACCAGGTATTTCAGCGATGACATTTTCCGCCTGGTCTTTCCACACCTTCACCCCCAAATCCGAAAAGCGATCGAGCAGGAAGCCATCTATTTCGGACTCGTCGCCACTAGGAGAGTGACACATCACTAACTGTTCAATAGTGGCAAATAGTTGGTCAAATTCCAATTAATCCCCCCTATATGTTATGGATTATTTACTGTCTTTCTTGGGTTTAAAAATCGGCCCCCAAATTCCCAAAAAAATCAACACAATTAAAACTATAAATGCTCGTTCCGAATTCACATCGACCATTGATTGCATATCCATTAGAGGAGGCGGTTCGATAATGGGTGGGTTTAGATCGGGATTTCTATAAAAATCCTGGTAGTTGATCACAGGTCGCAGAGTATAAGGATACTCATGAGCAGGTCGATGGCGGCGAGGTCGATGGTATTGTACCGGGTGAGGATCATGGTGTGGGTGGGGGTCATGGTATCTAGTTGGCTGATCATGTCTAGGTTGTGGATGGGGTCTATGGGGCGGAAATGTATTGCACTCATCAATATAATGATGATGATGAGCAGAAGCCGACCCAACGGACAGAATACTCCCGACCATCGCCAAACCAGTTATGGTCAACAATTGCCACTTTTTCATGATCTACTCCTCACCACCGGATGACAATTTGACTATTTATCAATAGCAAATGGCGATCAGTATATCACACATAGCAACCCTGGAAGCAGCTACAGCACCGGACCCGATCACTCAAAATTCCACGGCTTCCTCAACCTTCTTATTTGGGAAAGTCGGTAATTGAATAGCAGACCAAGACTCCAACTTCCGGCGATGCTGGGGATAGATTAAAGGTGCCGGCCAATTATCCCCGTTTGGTCCAGACCCCACCCCGGCTAGTTGAGGGTTAGCCACTGATTCCTCTACTGGCTCTGGTGCGGCATATTCCAAGCGGATACGCTGTAGTTCCTCATCTACCAATCGAGGTTTCGGCCACTCTTCCAGCACGGGTTCACCCGGCGGAACAATTGACTCAATAGATATCTCTGTAGAGGGTGGGGGTGCGATCGCCTCGGAATCGGAAACATCGGACTTTGGTGATTCTCCCTGAGATCCTAAACCCTCCTTAGTTGATAGTAAGGGCGGCATAACTGGGGTAGGGTTATCATCACCTTGGGTAGGTGTTGTTAATTCGTCTGACTCCTCTACCGATGACCCTTGTTGTGCGAATTGAGCAGACCAAGGTTGAACAGGTGAAGCCTTAGATAAATTCATGGTCTGGGAATCAATCACAAAGGATGGCGATGATACCTCATCATCAGTACAATTGACCTCTGGCGAGGGTGAATCAACGATTAACTCAGGATTTGGGCTTACAGCAGATTGGCGAATTTCCTTCATCATATCCAAAGCCGCCTTAAACTCAAGAGTGTAGCGTTGTTGGCGTTGTAAACGCGATCGCAACTCACGGCAGGTATTTTGAACCCTGACTAATTCGTGGGACTGTTCATTGTAACCTTGACGGGTCATTGCACATTCTCTTTCCATCTGAGCCATGCGAGTTTGACTCGTATCCCACTGTTCAGTCAGGTTCTCTACCAAAACCTGCTGTTGTCGAATCACCCGGTTAGCAACATCTAGCTTTTTGAACAGACGATTCACCTGTGCGCGGGTAAAATCTAGTTCCTGCAATTGTTGATCAGAATTACTTTTGTGTTCCCTTAACTGTTGATGACAATCTTCCAGTTGTTCGGACAGTTCAGCAATGCGATCGATTAAATCCCGGTTACAAGCGTGAAGTGCTTTAATCAGAGGAGTTTCCGCACTACCCTCAAGCTCATTAATCCCGCCAGTAGCTATCTGGGGCGCTGTTCCTTCCGCCCTAACAGAGGCATTTTCTGGGGATTCTGTAACCAGAGGAATTTGATCAATAGCGATCGCATCAGGAAAATTCACCGTTTCCCAATCATCATCCCCTGTGTGGGAAATGTGGGTCAGCGGCTGCGCCACACCAGCTTCATACTCTGGGATGGCTGCTTCATCGGGGGATTGATTCAGGGGGAGATCGGCTTCAGACATGGACATATCCCAGACAGTTAGATAATCTCAGTATTAGTTTATCTTGACAATTGACAAACTTGGAGCTTGAAACATAACCCAATATATTCTGAATTTGGTTTCCTATTTTATACACTACTGTGAATTTATGCTTTCTGATTTAACTGCAAATCCCAACATTTGGCTTCATATCTCTCTGGTGGGTCTATGGTTAGCCTTAGTCCTGATTATTGCTGAAGGACTCAACCGCCTATTTTCGGTAGATCCAGAAATATCCCGAAAGGTGGTGCATATTGGGACCGGAAACGTGATTTTATTAGCTTGGTGGCTGGATATCCCCGCTTCCATCGGTATAGCAGCCGGGGTATTATCAGCAGCGATCGCCTTAATTTCCCTAAAAGTCCCCATTCTCCCCAGTGTTAATAGTGTCGGTCGCCAAAGTTTAGGGACATTTTTTTACGCCATCAGCATTGGTATTCTGATCGCCTGTTTTTGGCCGCGCCAACAACCCCACTACGCCGCCCTAGGTATTTTAGTCATGACCTGGGGAGATGGTCTCGCCGCCACCATAGGTCAGAAATTCGGTTACCATAAATATCAGATCTGGGGAAGCCAAAAAAGTTGGGAAGGTTCCCTCACCATGACTTTAACCAGTTTTATAATATCCACCCTAATTTTACTGCCAGTCTATGGTAACACCTGGCAAATTTGGAGTATCTCCCTAGCCGTCGCCCTCGGTGCTACCCTGTTGGAAATGGTATCTAAATTAGGTATTGATAATTTAACCGTTCCCCTCGGTAGCGCGGCGATCGCCTTCTTTCTCCATCAACTTTCTTAATCCTACCCCACACCAAAAGCCCCCAACCAAACCATAGCCAACCCTAGGGCTAGTATAGACACCGCCGGACTAGGCATTGCATCTCGCATCCCTTGGCTTAGGTGAAAATACTAGCACTAACTGCTATAGGTTCTGGTTGGAGGACAATCCAATGCTCGAACTTTAAACCAACCCGCTAAGACCGTCTTGATCACGTAAACCTCTTGGGAGCGTGGAAGCCCCGTGTCTTTAGACCGGGGAGGAAT
>NZ_JARPLU010000090.1:0-10755 GCF_032349615.1 Limnospira sp. PMC 1279.21
TCTCGTGGCGAAAATGATGACTATTTTCACGGAAATTTGTGGTGACTGATTCAATATTTAAAATTGTCTGCCTAAATCGATAAGTGATGGCTATTGTCGGAGTAGGGGATAAAATCAATCTAAACGTATTTGAGAACCCCAAATATCTTGGGGGATAAAAGACCTGTCCATAGGGATAGGAGCGACAGGTTCAGTGAGGGTAAAATTGCCAGACTCTATCCATTCCTTGAGTTCCTCCGCGACCTGTCGAGAGCGGGAAATACTGGCGAGGGGGGCGGTGCGGACGGTTTTACCCTCAATTTGGATACGACCGCTTTTGAGTTGAGCGTATGTTACCAAACCGAAGGTCGGGCGAACCCGGCGGGGGATAGCAAAATCGACGACTGGCGCAACAATATCCTCATCAGCAATAGCAGCGCGCAAAACCACTTCTTCATTAAGCACAGGTAAAGGAATGCCAATGCCTAACATGAGAGAGGGTCCGTGTTGTTTAAAATAGCAGCCTCGCACCCAATAGGGGTTCATTTTTTTAGCATCACCGATAACGGCTAGGGTGGCGGCGGGTCCTATGGGTGTGCGGTTAGGTAATCTTTTTTGGATGGGGAAATGTTGGGTTCCTTCCCAGGTGATATAACCAATTCCTCCCCCTAAAAAAATGCGAGTTCCTATGCCGATTAATTGTAGGTCGGGGTCATTGAATAGGGGAGATATCGCGCCAGAGTTGGAGTAAACTGCATTACCTAAAAATGGTTGTAGGGGTCCGAGGTAGGTAAATAAAGGCCGATCGCCACCATTAACGCCAATGATAAAATTCTGGTATAAATTGCGGGGATTAAATAGATAAAACTGGTTAATTGTATCTTTGTTAATCGAGGTTTCTAGGGAACTACGGGGGTAGCAGTCGGAGGGAGTCCCAACAGCTTGAAGATGGACGGTTTTTCCAGCGATTAAATCTTCGATTACATGACCGCCACCGCGATCGCTTGGTTCATCTCCTTCTTTCACCATTTGGGTAGCGCCAATATATATATCTACTGCGCCAAAACCACTGTAGGCGGGTACACCGTTAAGCCAGCAGGTGCGAATATTGATGGGGGGGTCTGTATGTCCGAGGTTGATAATTGCGCCGGAAGATTCCATGGGTTCAAAGGTTCCGGTGGTGATGACATCGACTTCTTCGGCGACTTGGCTGATGCTGGTTTCTTTGACTCTGGCTTTGAGTTCTTCGATGGTGCAGACAATGGCTTGCTGCTGATTGATTTTGTGGTTGATTTCGGCTATGGTTTTCACTGGTGATTATTCCTGGGATTATGCTCTGGGAGGGTTTCACTGGTTAAAAGTGAGGGTTGGTCGGCGACGGGTTTAAGGGGAGGGGGATTATCCCAAATATCTAGGATATCTCGGATCAGGATTTCTTTGATCAAAACTTGACCGACTACCGCGAGGGGAAAGGCTAACACGAGTCCGCCAAATCCGAAGAAGGTTAGGAAAAATCCTTGGGCGAGAAGGGTGATGGCTGGTAGTAGGGAGACTTGGTAAGCCATTAACGAGGGCATGATTACGGCGGTTTCGATTTGCTGGATGATGATATATAACATCACTACTAATGTGGCTTTCCAGGGAGAGTCTAAAAGGGCGATCGCCATTGGGGGAATGACGCTAACAGCAGGACCTATATTGGGAATTAGGTTCAGCAGTCCCGCGAGAATGGCATTGGCGAAAATTAAGGGGACTCTCAGTATCCACAAGCCGATTACTGTTAGCAGGGTGACACAAATCATGTTGAGTAGCGCACCGATTAGCCAACGACCTAGGGCTATTTCGCAAGTGTCTAGTATGTGGTTCATTCGCCTTCGGTAAAAGGCGGGAATTAGCTGTAAGCTACTGCGACGGTAGGCTTGGGGGTCGGCTAAAAGCATCATGGTCAGGACGAGGATTAATAATATGCTGACTAATCCTTCTACTGTGGTTCCCACCACGACACCAAAACCGCCGATTAGTTGATTACTCAGGGCTTGCGCTTGTTGGATAATTTGTTCGATGCGGATCTGTCTCAGGTCGCGACTGACTTCTGATAGATATTCCCGCAGGGGTCCGTTGAGGTCGGTGCGTAAATAGTCAATTAACAGGTTCAGCAGCTTTAGACCTTGTTCGAGACCAGCGGGGACCTGTTTGGCTAGTTGTTCTAATTGGTTGATTAGGGGGGGGACGACCAATAAAAAGCCGATGATAATCCCTAAGAAGAATAGACTAATCGACAGAAAAACGGCAAGCGATCGCGGTAGTTTCAGACGCTGGAATTGGCGGGTGAGACGGTTTAAGGCGGTGGCTAGGACGACGGCGGCGAAAATCATCAGCAGGGCTTGTTTAATCCGCCACAGGATATATATAGCGATTAAGAAAGCTGTGAAGCCTATCCATGTACCTAGGGTCATTCGACTGTTCAGGGTGAGAGAATTTGCTTTTCTACAGGCGATCGCCTATAGAATAGTGATCTATGATATTAGATTATGTAGTGCGATTCCACTAAAGCCAGCCCGCCACCGATGACCAAACCCAGATATGATGAACAGGAAGATATATCTCGCCACGCAGCGGTAGATGAAGGATGCTGCGAAGATATGGAACGAAAATATGGGTGGAATCTTGTGCGAATTGAGGTAACCTCAGATCCTATCCTTGAGGTTGATTGCGTATTTCTGGGGAAAACGGAGTTTCCTCGGCGTTATAATGAAACTGAGAAGGAGGAAGATTGATGCGAAAATACATCATTTTTCGGGCTGATAAGGGTGAACCTGGTTGGAAAGAACGTAAACTCCAGCATACCCAGGGTTTAACTAGAATTTTGGCTGAACATTTCGACTCTTCTGATCAACCTATTCCTGAGTTGGGATATCGACCGAGGGAGTTTGTTCGTATTGATGGGTTGCATAATCCCACTGAACATGGCTACAGCACCCATTATCGCCAGGGGGACTGGGAAGTAACTAGGGTGGAAAGTTACACTCCTGATGTCTCTACGGCTGAGTTTGATATGATCGTGATCTGCTTTTGCAAGTATAGCCCTGTTAATGGTCCTGTGCAACCTATGCCAGAGCGTCGAGTCTCTATAGATAGTTTCGCTGGGGATGAGAAAGGGCTGGAGCAATGGCACGAGTCCCAAAAGAAACCGACTGAGGTTTAGCACCTCTCGGATCTGCTTATCTGTCTAGCCACATTCGCCACGAAAACAGAACCGCCAGCAGGGAAGAGGGGAAGAGAACCGCGAAAAGAGCGATCGCATTGGTTTCGGGAATCGCTAAATTTGGCCCGACATATTTGATCAGTAAGGATAGCCCTAGGGATAGGATCAGGATTTTGGTCACAAATAACAGTTTGTTGTCCATTTATATATAGAATGCCATGGGATGCGATCGCCTATATTTTACCAATTGGTGGCCGCCTTACACCCCAAGGCCATAGAGTCTGACACCCAGACACCCTAACCGCCTTAGTCGGTATTCCCCACTGGGAGGGCGATACACGATTTTCCGGAAGAAATTAAAAAAAATTTTGCGGCAGGTGATATGATTTGCGATCGAGGTGGGTAAGTTAGAACTACAGAAAACAAATAACCTCTTTCACCCCGAGGAGAACGAATTATGAAGACTGAACTTAAAGCCAAATTCCTGCAACATATCTCTCAGAAAAAAAGAGACGGTGGTTTCACCTTAATCGAACTGTTAGTTGTAATTATCATTATCGGTATTTTGTCGGCGATCGCTCTGCCTTCCTTCTTAAACCAAGCTAACAAAGCTAGGGAGTCCGAAGCCAGAACATACGTTGGTTCCATCAACCGGGCTCAACAAGCGTTTTACATGGAAAATAGTAACGTGTTTGCTAACTCAATAGCTCAATTGGGTCTGGGTATCAACAGCGCTACAGAAAACTACACTTATAATTTAGCAGCTAATGCTTCTGGTGCGGTGGTTAATGCCAACGGTGCTGCTAATCTCAGGGACTTTGGTGGCCTGGTCTGGGTAGGTGAAACCATAGGAGGGGAAAGTACCACTTTGGCTAAACTGTGCGAAGCGAAAGCTGCAGACACCGAAGCAAGCTTTGCTGCGGGTAATAGTTCCTGTGGTGATAATTTTAGAGGAATTTAATAGATAATCCAGCAGTTTAGGTTTCAGATGGAGTCAGCTAGGGTCTTTAACCCCATTGTCAACTATAGCATTTAGCGATGGCATACGGTGGGACTGTTGAAGCAATAACTATATTGCCCTTGTTGATGATGAAATCAGAAACTGACACAACTTGAAATCATGAAAAATAGGTAGTACATTAGTGCTACCTATTTTGTTTTATAATAGTTAATTGAGTTTATGGCTGGGACTATGATTGATAATCAGATATTGGAAAAGCAGATGAGTTTATCAGCAGAAGCTGATATTTGCTTGCAGAAAAGGGATTATCAACAAGCAGCCATTTTATATGAACAAGCCATCAATCTAAATCCAGACTACAAATATAATTACTGGAAACTGGGGCTAACCCTACTGCTACAGGAGCGGGAGGAAGAAGCCCAGACCACCTGGCTGGTAGCCATGAGCGATGGAGAACCAGAACAGATTGACCTGTGGACGATAGATTTACTCCAGGTGCTATCATCAGAAGCCGACGCACGAACCGCCGCCGAAGACCATTTCGTGGCTTGGGGGATTCGCCAACACATCCAGCAAATAAATCCCGATGATATTAATAATATATTACAGTTAATTGATTTATCAATTACCCTGAAAACCTATACCGTAAATGAGATCGCAGAATATGGACTGGTTCCGTTACTGCAACAGGAGTCCATCAATGTCAATCCAGATTTACTACTGCACCTGTGGAAAAAACTCTTAGTTGTAGATGCAATTAATCCCCTATCTATGGAATTGGGACAGGCGCTGATTAACCATGTTGGTGAGCAACCGGAGTTTGTCACTAGCCTAATCCCTAAATTATACGATATTGCCTATTCCTTTGCGAAAACAAGTATAGCCAAGGGCTATGGAGAGTTATTGTTGAACCTGGCACCGAATCATCAAGAGTTGCTGAGGGCTTTGGCTCAATTTTGTATTCAATTAACCGAGTATGACGATGGCATTGAATATGCCAGACGTTCCTATCATCTCACTGAATCCCCAGATCAGCAAGCCCTGGATAGCAATTTTATGATCAGTGGTCTGATGTCTCAGGGGGGATGCACAAAGCAAGTGCGAGAGGTGGTAAAACATCAGGAATCATTGCTGGATGCTATGCTGAAAGACCCGCCCCTAAACTTGGGGACTGGGGTTATGCAGTTATATAATACCAACTTTTTCTTTCCTTATGTGAGAGATTGCCCTGCCGTAAACTCACAAACAAAGACTCAAGTTGCTCAAATTTGCCAAGCCAACTTAGAAACTGCTCTGGCAGAAAATATCGCCACATATCAAGCCCGGAATTTACAGAAACGCCATCAAGGAGCCACCAATAAAACCCTAAAGATTGGTTATATATCTTATTGTTTCCGGCGGCATTCTGTGGGTTGGATATCTCGCTGGTTATTTCAACATCACGATCGCCATCAATTTGAAATTTATGCCTATATGATTGGGGCAGAAAATCGACAAGATGCTCTGCAAAACTGGTATGCAGAACAAGCCACCAAGTCTTATCAATATGGAATCGTCAGTACAGAAGTTGCCGAGCAAATTTCTGAAGACCAGATTGATATTCTCGTTGATTTAGATAGCCTGACATTAACCAATACCTGCGCCATTATGGCACTGAAACCCGCACCAGTACAAGTCACCTGGTTGGGATGGGATGCCTCTGCTATACCCACCGTTGACTATTTTATTGCCGACCCCTATGTTTTGCCAGAAAATGCCCAGGATTATTACTCAGAAACTATCTGGCGACTGCCTCAAACCTATGTGGCGGTCGGTGGCTTCGAGGTCGGCATTCCCAGTTTGCGAAGACAGGATATCAATATTCCCGAAAATGCCATTGTTTATTTTACCGCCCAAAGGGGGCCGAAATACAACCCAGAACTCGCCCAACTGCAAATGCAAATTCTGAAACAAGTACCCAATAGTTATCTGATAATTAAGGGATTCGATAAAGAGCAATCCATCGCTGGTCTGTTTTTTGAGTTAGCAGAAGAACAGGGAGTTAGTCGAGAACAGTTGCGACTGACAGGTTCAGTATTGCTGGAGCAAACCCATCGCGCCAATTTAGCTATTGCAGATGTGGTGCTGGATAGCTACCCCTACAACGGCGCAACCACCACCCTGGAAACCCTGTGGATGGGTATTCCTCTCGTGACTAGGGTAGGGGAACAGTTTGCAGCCCGCAATAGTTATACAATGATGATGAATGCTGGCATCACCGAGGGTATTGCTTGGACTGATGAGGAATATGTGGAGTGGGGGGTTCGTCTGGGAACCGATGAAAGACTGCGCCAGGATATCTCATGGAAATTACGCAAGTCTAGGCGGACTGCTCCTTTGTGGAATAGTAAGCAGTTCACGCGGGAGATGGAAAAAGCCTATCAGGAAATGTGGACAATATATACTAGCGGACAATCATAAATTATCAATTTTTCATGGGCTAATGACTCCCAGGAGTTGATGAGCCAGCATCAATTGAATTCAAGGATAATAGGTATTGTGAAAATGACCAGTGATTTAGTAGCCGAGATTCGTCAGCAAGCCGAAAAGTATCTCCATAATTGCCAATACCAGCAGGCGATTAGATATTATGAAGCAGCTATTGAGGCAGAACCTAATAATAAGTATTATTATTTTTATCTGGGTTTGATGTTGCTGCTAGAAGGTCAAGAGGAAGAAGCCCAAATCACCTGGTTGTTAGCTATCAATGAGGAAGATATAGAACCGGTTGAGTATTGGAGTAATGAATTAAGTAATATTCTCTACCAAGAAGCTAATCGGCAAGCCCAATTAGAAAATCATCAATTAGCCTGGGTGATTCGCCAACATCTTAGAGAACTGAATCCCACAGACATTCATAATTTGCTGGCTTTAATTGATTTGTCAATTGCCATTAATGCCTATACCCCAGATATCATCAAAGACTATGGAATTATTGACATCTTACAAAATAGCTCCTTGAGTGCAAATATTAATCAGGAGTTATTAATCAGAGTTACCGAAAAAGTCTTGCAGGTTGCCACCCTAGAACCCTCATCTTTAGAGTTGCTAACAGCGATGATACCTTATGTTACTAGTGAGGAAAAATTTATCAGAGTCATTATAGATATGACCTTTGATTTAGCCCGTACCGCACATCAACATTTAAAAGCCATAGAGTTATGCCAGATAGGTTTACAGTTAGCACCAAGAAGTAGAGAATTACTGAATTCTCTTGCTGCACTATTTACTGATATAGGGGACTATCCCCAAGGCATAGAATATGCTAAACGTGCCTATTCAGTGGTGGAAACTATACCGGAAAAACTGTGCCAAAGTTTCACCATTCTCAAAGCCCTACTCACTGCGGGTGGATACTGGGATGAACTGTGGGATGTTGTTGAACAACACAAGTTATTAATTGACCAATTGATTGTTGAACATCCTAAGAATCTGGGAACTTCATCAATGGGGGTTGGTCTTTATATAACGTCTTTTTATTTTGCCTATATAGTCGATAATCCTCGGGAAAATATCACCATCAGAAAACAAATTTCTCAGGTGTGTCAATCTAACATGGAAATAGCCTTTCCGCAGCTAATTACCAAATTTCGGGGTCGCCATACCAGTTTGCGGCAGGGGGTACAACCATCCCCAAGGAAACTAAAGATTGGGTATGTTTCATCTTGTTTGAGGAGGCACTCGGTGGGTTGGCTGGCTCGTAGTTTATTTCAATATGGCGATCGCCATAACTTTGAAATTTACACTTACATGACCGAATCAAGAGTTTTTTACGATCCGATTCAAGAATGGTATATTGCTAACTCTGATCACATCCATAAATATAGTTCTGTCAAGCTAGAATTAGCCGAGCAAATTTATGCTGATCAAATAGATATCCTAGTGGATATGGATAGCTTGACCACTTCCAATATGAGTGCGATAATGGCACTTAAACCAGCTCCCATACAAGTGACTTGGCTCGGTTGGGATGCTTCAGCAGTGCCAACAGTTGATTATTTTATGGCTGATCCCTATGTGTTGCCAGAAAATGCTCAAGAATATTATCAGGAAACTATCTGGAGGCTACCTCAAACCTATTTAGCTGTGGATGGTTTTGAAGTATCTGTACCAACCATTACCCGTGCTGATTTAGAAATTCCTGATGATGCAATAGTTTATCTAGGGTTGCAAAAAGGGCCTAAGTACAATCCCCACATCGCCAAGTTGCAATTGGAGATTTTAAGGGAAGTTCCCAATAGTTATTTTCTGGTCAAGGGATTTGGTCAACAGGATTCTTTCAGTAAGTTCTTTTTTGACATTGCCAATCAACAGGGAATAACTACGGATAGAATTAAATTTATTCCCACCGTTAAATTGGAAGAAAATCATCGCGCTAATTTACTTATAGCAGATGTGGTGCTGGATACCTACCCCTACAACGGCGCAACCACCACCATGGAAACCCTGTGGATGGGTATTCCTCTGGTGACTAGGGTAGGGGAACAGTTTGCAGCCCGCAATAGTTATACCATGATGATGAATGCTGGTATCACCGAGGGTATTGCTTGGACTGATGAGGAATATGTGGAGTGGGGGGTTCGTCTGGGAACCGATGAAAGGTTGCGCCAAGATATCTCCTGGAAACTACACAAGTCTAGGCGGACTGCTCCTTTGTGGAATGGCAAGCAGTTTACCCGCGACATGGAAAAAGCCTATCAGGAAATGTGGCAGCGGTATATTGACGGTGGCAGTTGTTAGCATATACGCTATTATAGCTCTCTGTTAAATTATATGGAGATTCAATCCCAATGTCAACCATAAATGAATCGGACCTACAACGGAAAATTCGCGAGCAGTTCGACTTTACCCTGTATCCTAGAATCCCTATAGAGACATCCCCCAAGACTGATTATGAACGCCTTTATATTCATAACTTGCTGACTCCCTATTATCTAAGAAACCAACAGGTTATTCAAACCGAAGGTAAAGTTATTTTAGATGCTGGCTGTGGTAGTGGATATAAGGCGTTGGCATTAGCATTAGCTAATCCTGGTGCGAAAATCGTGGGTATTGACATCTCGGAAAAGTCCGTAGAAGCCTCCCGCGATAGATTGAAATATCATGGCATAGAAAATGCCGAATTTCATGCTATGTATATTGAGGAACTACCCAGCTTGGGTTGGGAGTTTGACTATATCAATAACGATGAAGTTCTCTACTTACTACCGGATATCGTAGAAGGGTTGCAAGCCATGAAATCGGTGCTGAAACCCGATGGTATTATTAGAACCAATCTACACAGTGCTTTCCAACGCCAAAACTATTTGAAATCCCAGGAATTTTTTAAAATGATTGGGTTAATGGATGAACAACCCGGAGAAATGCAGATGGAAATGGCGCGAGAAACCATGAAATCTCTGAAAGACCAGGTATTGCTTAAACAACAAACCTGGAATACACAAAATACAGAATCCGAAGAATGTCTTTTAAGTAATCATCTATTGCTGGGTGATAAAGGTTTCACTATCCCGGATGTTTTTGCGGCTTTGAAAGCTGCTGATTTAGAGTTTATCAGTATGTTAAATTGGCGACATTGGGAAATTACGGATTTGTTTAAGGATGAAGATGATTTACCTGTTTTTCTCGGGTTGGGTTTAGCGGAAATGTCTACGGAAGACAGATTACATTTATTTGAACTCCTGCAACCCATGCACCGTTTATTAGATTTTTGGTGTGGTCATCCTCACCAGGGTAAAGATTTTATCCCCGTGTCGGAATGGAGTGATTCCGACTGGAAAACCGCCAGAGTCAGCCTACATCCTCAGTTAGCTAACCCCCAGTCCCGGGAAGATTTAATTAATTGCATTACCAACCACAAACCCTTTGAGATTAGCAAGTATATCAGGTTACCTGTTTTTCTACCAATTCATCTGGATAGTGGCATAGCAGCTTGTTTATTGCCACTGTGGGAGAGGGTTTGCACTGTTGAAGAGTTAGTGCAGCGGTGGCAGCAAATTCGACCGATAGACCCCATTACCCTAGAACCTGTTAGCCAGGAAAAAGCCAGGGATGAAATTAAGGAGTTATTAGACACCCTAGACCCATTTTTATATGTGCTGTTAGAACGTTGTGGCTAAACTCTTACAAACCGTAGGTTGGGTGAAACGCAGTGAAACCCAACATCATATCAACTGGTGAAGAAACCGGGTTTCTCAGCCGAAACGGTAGGGCGGGTTTATGAATATAGTCGTCGGGAATTGATAATTGACAGCGGAACCCGCCCCTACAATATAAACGGTAGGGCGGGTTTATGAATATGGTCGTGGGGAATTGATAATTGACAGCAGAACCCGCCCCTTTCTCCCCCAGAGGTCAAGAAACCCGGTTTCTCAAAGAAACCGGGTTTCTCAGCCAAACGGTAGGGCGGGTTTATGAATATAGTCGTCGGGAATTGATAATTGACGGCAGAACCCGCCCCTACAATTAATTATTAATTATTCATTATTAATTATTACACATATCGTAGACGCACCGCTTTCTCCCCCAGAGGTCAAGAAACCCGGTTTCTCAAAGAAACCGGGTTTCTCAG
>NZ_JARPLU010000090.1:10765-20894 GCF_032349615.1 Limnospira sp. PMC 1279.21
TTATGAATATAGTCGTCGGGAATTGATAATTGACGGCAGAACCCGCCCCTACAATAGAAACGGTGGGGCGGGTTTATGAATATAGTCGTGGGGAATTGATAATTGACGGCAGAACCCGCCCCTTTCTCCCCCAGAGGTCAAGAAACCCGGTTTCTCAAAGAAACCGGGTTTCTCAGCCAAACGGTAGGGCGGGTTTATGAATATAGTCGTCGGGAATTGATAATTGACGGCAGAACCCGCCCCTACAATTAATTATTAATTATTAATTATTAATTATTAATTATTATCCGGTTCAACTACCGGAATAATATCAGCCTTTAGGTTATTAATTACTTCCTGATTTTCATGGTCTAATTTAATCCGACCCTGTAACTTAGACATTAAAGCCGACCACTGCATGGGACTCAACTCGCCAATTAACACAATTTCCGGCCCGCCATCAAATTCTATTTCCTCCTCCATTAACAAGTTCATAGCCACACTAGATAACACTAAATCAGCCTCTTCTGGGGTAATGTTGCTGTTATCTATCAATAGGGTCATCTCGGCTTTATCGGGATGATTAACCAGGGTTTTAATCACGGCTTGTAATTCTAATCCGACAGTTTCTTCTGGTTGTGACCAGTCCGGGAAAATGATAAAATTCAACCTCTGAAGATTTAGACGTGCTAAAGTTACCTGAATTAAAGCTGAACTCATAATTTCAGCCATTTTTACCCAAGAAAACTGTTTAGCTTGTGTCAAACCTGCGGTAATTAAAGAGTTACGCACTGAGGATTTTTGCACTTCACACAAGGCATCTGTTAAACCATCAACATCATTAGCATCAACATAGATAGCCGCCTCTCCTGCGACTTCTGGAATGGAAGCGTTGGCACAAGTAATCACCGGACAACCACAGGCTAAGGCCTCTAAAACTGGCATCCCAAAACCTTCGTATAAGGAGGGATAAACTAAAGCTACAGCACCAGAATAGGCTATTTTTAATTCTTCATCACTGAGTGTTAATGAATGAACGACAGTGCCGGAGGTATATTGTCTGTATTCGTTAGCGAGGGTGACACCGCTACCCGTGCAAATGATTTCAAAGCCTTGTTTGGTGTGGAGTTGGTTAAAGGCACGGAAAAATAAGATGGCATTTTTGTAGTTACTACCAGCACCAACTAACAAGAAGTAGGGTTTACTAATGCCGTATTTATGTTGAAAAGTGCTGATTTCTGTGGCTGTAGCTGGGGTGAAAATGGGAGCGACACCACAATGAGCAACGGTAACTTGTTCGATGCTAATATCAGGAAAAAACTTAACTAAATCTCTGGCGGTACTTTCAGAAATGGCAGCGTAAGAACAGGCGTGACTGATAGCATGATGTTTTTCTCGCCACATGGGTTGATCTAAATTACCTCCCAACACTTCTGGTATCATGTCATAAGCCATAAATACAGAGGGGGTGGATAGGGGGGTTGTGTAATAGGTGGAGATGAATAAATCGGCTCCTTCTTGGTCACAGACTTGCTGTAGCATTTGCTTATCAGCATCGGCGTTATTATAACTATAGGCGGGTATAGTTAGATAGCGGATACCGGGTATTTGGGGGGCGCTATTGGCGCGGTCTAGTACAATAATATGGGCAGCAAATTCTGTGTTCGCCCATTCTTGTAAAAGAGTTCTCCACACCCTAGCAATACCTGTGCTATAGAGTTGGAAAAATACACCATCAATAATAATAGTAGGCGATCGCATTTCTATCTGTATAGATTTTGGCAAATCTTCTGGAGGCAAAAATTTCCAGTTGCCAGTATTGATATCTTTTTGTATAATTGGTGTAACTCCCAAGGCTTGGGCGCGATCGACCATGGTGCGATCGGCTACCCAACCAAAATATTCCCGTAAATAAACAGGGAACTGAGTTTGTGACTGCAAGGACTGCCATTGACTGACAGCATTTTTGTAACCGTAATACTGTTCTTTAAACTTCAATTGTTCTGGAGTCACATAAGCAAAATGTTGGAAAATTAAACCCTCTTTTTCTGTTTCCCCGTGCATAAAAGGATTAATTGCCGCCACATTCTTCTGTTGACCATCTTCGCAAGTTTCCACCAAGATAGGGGGTTCGTGGGCTGCCCAAACGCATCCTGGTTTAAACCTCCAAGTCCGCAACCAATCTTGGCGAGGATTTTGTGCATAGCAGTTGCGACTACTAATAATCATATTTTCTCCCACAAAATACCAACACCAATAAAATGCAGCAGTTTTGTCAGGATTCTTAACAAATAGTTTACGAGTTTGGCAAATCTGCTCTAAAGTCCATATTTCATCAACGTCCACCTGCCAAAGCAAACATTCTTCTTGGATATTTTCCAAAGGCGCATTAACCATTTCTCGTTTACCATCCCAAAATTCTCCTTCTGGTTTGCGGTAAATAGTGATATTCTCTGGATACTTTTCAGCCAGTTGATCTAAATATTCCGATGTGCCGTCCTTACTACGACCATTTTTATGAATTTGGTCAGTAATTTGACCGCCCAACTTCAAACACCAGCTTGTATCATGTTTTAAGTCAGCTACACCTTCAATAATATGCCAATGCCACTTAAAAGGAAGTTGTTTAAATACTTCTATATGGTAACGGATAAAAGGTTCGCCATTTAGAACAATAGTAAAGAAATGAATCGGCAGTTCTTTGAAAGCAATGTAATTCTCATAAAAAGAGTTTGAATCGAAAACCTGATCTCCAATTTCACCATTACTTGTAATCCGATGACACTCATAACCATGTTTAATTAAAATATCAAATGTATCTTTGGCTTTTCTGTTGCATCCTTCTAGCATCTTTTGGGAGATTTCAAATTGAATAAACCTAATAGCATTTCTTTCTAATAATTTTTTCGCTCCTAAAAGAACATCATATTCAGCACCTTCGACATCAATTTTAAAATAATCTATGGATTCAATATCGTGTTCTTCGCAAAAAGAATCGATAGCAACTGCTTCGACCATTTCCGTTTTCACAATGGGGATTTTTTCCTGGGGATTTAGGGGGTTGCTCATCTCAGGAACCCCGATGCTATTCCACACAGAGTATTCTTCTGGAAATTCATTAAATTTTATAATTTGATTGCTAGAAAAAACGGCTTTTTGGAATAAATTAACATTGGTCAAATGTCGCTCATTTATACGCTCTTGCAGTTTTTGAAAAATAGCTGAGGTGGGTTCAAATGTGTAAACTTTTCCTGATTGACCTATCAGCTTACTAAATAAAATAGAGTAATCCCCTCGATTGGCTCCTACATCAAATACAGTCATCCCAGACGTGACTATATTTTTGACAAGTTTTTGTTCATTGATTTCGTTTAAAAACAAACTATTTTTGTTAGCAAAAATAGCATAACCATTACGCAGATTTTGGTTTTCCTTAATTAAAACATATTTTGGATCTAAAATTAGTTGATGATAATTATCATAATTTTTAAAAGTATTAATATCATCTAATAGAATAAACTTAGCACCATATATTTCTTGAAGTTCTGCCTTTCCCGTAAATTCAGAGCCATCAATTAAAACAACGTCAAAAATTTCGATATTGTTTTCTTCTTTAATCAGTTTAATGCCTCCGCCATGAACTCCTGAATTTCTCAGGTATTCTGTATCTTGATGCCACCAATTCAAAACTTGTTCTATGGGATATAAATTAAGATTAGTTTGATGGTTTTGATAAAATCCCCTAATTTCATTTTCTGTCGGGAAACTTTCTAAAGGAACTGAAGAAACATTATAACAGCGCACAAAAGAATAATCTTCATACCTCTTTCTTAAAGCATCAAACCGGCTTTGAGAGATTTCCATACAAAATAGTAACGGTTCATTAGAATTATTGACTAAACCTTGTACAAAGGCTTCTGTACTTCCCGAACCAGAAGAAGAACCAATTTCTAAAACTGTTTGAATATCTTGTTCGGTAGCAATTTGTTTAATAGCTGCATAAAATTCATCATTCTTAATTTCTGGAGGGATTAATTTATCCAAAGCTGATGGTAATTTAGACATTGATTTTATCTCCAAATCAAGAAAACCAGACTTGCAAAATTCACTTTTTTTTCTGACAACACCAAGTCAGATTGGTAAGTTTCACCATACTACCACACCATGGCAAAAAAGCGATCGCCTTCCCGCCACTGAAACAACACTTAACATTCCTCCAACCTTTCCGCCAACTCTCGTAACCCGTGGACAAACTGCCGCACTTCCGACTCGAAACAATGCCAGACTTGAGAATAGCCTTGCACAAGATCTTCCACCCGTTCCGTCTCCAGTTCAAAACCGTAGATATTGCGGACGATATGACGAAAACCGAGATACTCCCGGAGACTCTGCACCGTTTCCGAACTCAGAACTGGGGGGAGTCCTTCTCGTTCCACACTCATGCGGTTGAGGAGTCGCTTGTGCCAATCAAAACTCGAAGGTAACGCGCCATTGAGTTCAGAAACAATCAATTGAAAAATCCTCTCGCAGCCTGTATAAAAATTATGCAATTTCAGTGCTAAACTCTCATAAAAAACCCCTGATAGTGTCGGATAGCGATCGATTTCCTGGCGCACTTGAACGATCGCATTTTCCAACTCTCCCAAACGCGCTAACTCTAGTTCAATATCCGTCGCTAACTCCTGTAACTCACAGGGACTAACCTGCCTCATAAACACATTCCCCTGTTTGCAATACTCGATCGCGAAAATGTGGTTCTAAATCCTCAAAAGGTTTCAAATCCACCCATCGCCGCGTTAAGTCATTCGCCTCCGCCACCGCCAAAAAATAATCTTTTTTTCTCAACCCTTCCACCGCCAAATCAATATCAGAAGTTTCCCTAAACCTCCCCCTAACTAACGACCCGAATAGGATAACCCGCCTCACTCCAAACTGACTCACCAGCATTTCTACAATTGTATCCACATCCGATCGCGCCTGGTTGACTAATTTTTTATTTTGCGCCGCCTGCTGCGTCATTCGTTGTTTCCAATAGGCTAGGCGATCGCTATTCACAAATTCCTGATTCATCATCTTTCCCCCACAATTATACCCTAATATCCTTGATTTACGGAAACCAATTTTCATCTAATACCTCGTCTAAGTTGGCGATCGGAGTCGTGGGAAAATCGCTCACCGATAAACCCGAAATCTCAGAAACCAACTCTCGCGCATCTTCGTAGATATCAACTAATTCCTGGGATAGGTAATTTTCGAGGCTGGGACTATCCTTTAAATGTCGCTTAATCTGTTTCCTGAAATTACGGATTTCTCGCCGCCAGTGATTTTGATTATTGTCTGTTTCAGAATGCCAATATTTGAGTTTGAGTAAATGCTCAAATAAAAGAGTCAACAGACTGGCTAACTTTCTTTTATCCCTTTTACTCAAGTCTAGCACCTCTTCGATCAGGTTCTCTAAATCCACCGCCTCAAAATCACCTTTTTTTAGGTGTTTAACCGTTTCCAGAACCCAGAGATTATAATCCGTATCATATAGACTTTTCCGTGATTCGCTTAACTGTTGCATCGTTAAGTTATGCCTCCATTATATCAGCCTTTAATCACTACTTACTCACCCGAGGAAACCAATTTTCATCTAATACCTCGTCTAAGTTGGCGATCGCCTTTTCCGGGAAAGTCTCTAGGGGAAGTTGCGAATGTCTACTCGCCAATTTACAACCATCTTGATAACATTGGCTGAGTTGCTTATCTAGGTAATTTCTCAGGCTAGGACTATCTTCTAACAGTCTGACGATCTGCAATCTAAAATTAGTTATTTCTCTTTCCCAATGTCCTCGATTTCTTTCCGTTTCCGCCTCCCAGTATTGCCACATTAGCAAATGCTCAAATAAAAGAGTCAACAGACTGGCTAACTTTCTTTTATCCCTTTTACTCAAGTCTAGCACCTCTTCGATCAGGTTCTCTAAATCCACCGCCTCAAAATCACCTTTTTTTAGGTGTTTAACCGTTTCCAGAACCCAGAGATTATAATCCGTATCATATAGACTTTTCCGTGATTCGCTTAACTGTTGCATCGTTAAGTTATGCCTCCATTATATCAGCCTTTAATCACTACTTACTCACCCGAGGAAACCAATTTTCATCTAATACCTCGTCTAAGTTGGCGATCGCCTTTTCCGGGAAAGTCTCTAGGGGAAGTTGCGATCGCATTGAGGCAATTTCCCGACCATCTTGATAACACTGCTCAAATATTTGTTGTAAATAAGGTTTCAGACTCGGACTATCTTCTAATTCATCTTTAATCTGCTTGCGAAAATTAGTAACTTCTCCCCGCCAATGTCCGTAATTATTAGACCTTTCCGCCTCCCCGTATTGCCACATTAGCAAATGCTCAAATGACAGCCTTAAAAGATTCCTTAACTCTCTTTTCTCCATCGCAGCCCAGCCTAGAATTTCCGCCATTAAGTTCTCCAAATCCAGAGCCTCGAAATCGCTTGTTTCTAGATGTTTAACCGTTTCCAGAACCCAGAGATGATAATCCCTATCATATAAGCTCGCTTCCTCGCTGAGTTGATTCATGAGTAGCCAGATATTAACTAATCTTCAACCGCTGTCTGTGTATCAGCTTTTAACTGTTTCAAGAGATTTTGATAATCCTCAATATCGGGATATAAACTCACCAACTTTTCCAAAGGTGCGATCGCCTCTTCCAGTTTATTTTGTTGTAAGCGAACCATCACCAACCCTTCCAAAGCTGTTTGATTTTCCGGTTCCCGTTGCAAAACCGACTGATAACCCTGTTCTTGGCGTTCTAACTGTGATACAATTGTGGCAACCTCCTCCGCTTGGTTTACCTCCGAGGATTGGGAATTACTGCGAAACATTGCACCCAAACCCGAAGACATCATCCCCAGAAAAGCTGCCGTCGAAATGAACATTATAACCTTCTGTAGTTTTTTGCGACGTTCCATGCGGCGAGCGATCGCCTCTCCGTAGTGTTTTCTCAGAGAATCGGAATTTTCGACAGTTCCCATTTGATCAATACCTCCCTAAACCAGGTCACATCAACCCATATAACTATTTTACCCAACTTGACCGCTATTGCGATCAGGTCGGTGTAATTTAGCGATCGCAATTTAACTCAATCTCTGCTAAGGTAGAATAGGACGCTTTATCTGGCGTTGAGGGAGTATCTCGTTCTACTAATACCCCCGCTATTCCCGCTGATTTTGCCCCCTCATAGTCCGCTGTCAAACTGTCCCCAATATGCAAAACTTCTCCTGGCTGAAAATCGTATTTTTCTAGTGCGACCGCAAAAATTTTCGGGTCAGGTTTCGCCGCACCCACTTCTGTGGAAATCGTCACCGTCGAGAAAAATCCCCCTAAATCCAAAACTTCTAACACTGGATATAACCGGGAATCAAAGTTAGATAAAACTCCTAATTCTATACCACAATTTCGCCACTTTGTCAACGTGGGAATTACATCAGGATAAACCACCCAAGGTTCAGCCGTCGCAAATTCTTGGTAAAGGTGATCAAAAAACTTGGGGAAGTCGGAAAACTCCTGAAAAACCCCGACAGCCTTAAAACTTTCGGCGGCAATATCGCGCCACCAGGCTAGTTCTAATTGGGGAATTTCCGCCATATCTGCGCCGGGAAAAGCCATGGGTGTAGCGGCGCTAAAACTCTGATAAAATGCCTGATTTAGGGTTTTAGGACAGACATTAACTCCCCATTTTTGGGCGATTTTGCTGTAAATATCGCCCACACTTTCTCGGACACCAAAGAGGGTTCCCACCGCATCTAGTAAGATTAATTTAGGCGGCAGAATGTTATCATTTATCATCATGGGCATTTATTTATTGATCATCAACTCTTGAATGGGGCGACTTATCCAGTTAAATGCTACCCGCATTTGATGTTCTAAGGTCGGTAAACGATACAGATAAATGAGGCGGCGGGCGACATGGGCTAACTGTCCATCGAGTTTAATTCCTAAACCTGTGAGAGTCGCGTTATCTTTCCCTAAAGTCATCATTTCTCCTAGGGCTTGATAATGGAAAGATAGCAGGGGTCTCCCGGTTAAAGATGCCCACAGATTCCAGCCAGCATAATCGGCTTGTTGAAAGGCAGCTTGGGCGGTTTTGGGAACTTTTTTGCCTTCCGCATCATGACAGTCGGCGAGGTCTCCCAGGGCGAATATTTCCGGGTGTTCAATCACTTGTAATTGGGGATTAATGATGATTTGATGTTCGGTGTTTTGTTTCAGGGGAAGCGATCGCACTAAATCCGGGGTCTGGGTTCCCACCGTCCACATAACAATATCAACCGGTAAAGTATCTACCTGGTCGCGATATTCGAGGGTAATACTTTCCGCATCTAGGGATTGAACAGTAGTTTCTAAATCCAGCCAAACCTGTCGTTCGGATAGGGCTTTTTGGGCAGCTTCCCGGTTAAAGTCGGGGGCAGATTTGAGGATTTTTTCCCCTCTTTCCACTAGGCGCAAACGACCGCGTTTTCCGAGTCTTTCCGCTAATTTACAGGCTAATTCTACCCCACTATAACCGCCGCCAATGATGGCTACTCTAATTTTTTCCGCGTCCGAGGCTTCCAGGATACGCAAACGTTCTTGTAAACGATAAGCATCCTCCACCCGACGAAAAGGTATGGCGTATTGTTGGGAACCTGGTACTATATCAAGGGGGGTTTCTCCTCCCATGGCTAAAACTAGGCGATCGTAATCGAGAAATTGACCATCTTGTAATTGCACCTGTCGGGCGGTAATATCAATATCGGCAACAGTTCCCTGAATAAACCGGATGGGTGTTTCTTCCAGGAGTTGTTCAAACGGTGGCGCAATTTCCCAGGCTTGTAGTTCTCCGGTCACCAGTTCATAAAGTAGGGGCGCAAATACAAAGCGGTCTCTGGAGTCAACTATAGTAATTTCCGGGGTTTGTGTGGGTAGCCACGGTAACTGGGTTAAACGTAGGGCGGTATATAGCCCCCCGAAACCACCACCGAGAATACAAATGCGAGTTGGTTGTTCTGTCATAGGTTTGGGAGCATGATTTAATCTCAAATTAGGTTAACATTTTACGGCAATACGGTATAATACCAAGTATGGTGCGAGACCTTCGGGTATGAAATCGAGCTGAAATGGGCGTGGGGACTACCCGGTGAGGAGTTCAACCCCTTGGTTGATTGGGTCGCATCCCTGGCCATCCCATCATAACACAGCCTGATTTTTTTGCCCACCTTCGAGACTTCCAATATGGCTAGTCAGGTGAAGCGTCTAATCAGGTCTAAGACTGCCCGCGTCATGCTGAAATGGGCGCATTATCGATATATTCAACCAAGGGGTTGAATTCCCCACCAGGCGGTTATTTCGGGCATTTCAGCCTTATTTCATGCCTGAACGTCTCGCACTATCAATTATTAAGATAGCAAGGCGATCGCTATTTCGGCAGTGGCTGGGACAATGGCTGCTGATAATCTCCTGATTTTCCCCCCGTTTTACTCAACAGACGAATTGACCCAATTTCCATGGATTTATCTAGGGCTTTGGCCATGTCATAGAGGGTTAAGGCGGCGATGGAAACAGCGGTTAGGGCTTCCATTTCTACCCCCGTTTCCGCGATGGTTATGGCTTCCGCGCGGATCTGATAACCTGGGAGTTGGGGGTCGGCGGTGAATGTAACATCTATTTTAGCCAGGGGGAGTGGATGACACAGGGGGATTAATTGGGCCGTTTGTTTGGCGGCCATAATTCCGGCAATTTTGGCGGTTCCCAGAACATCTCCTTTGGGTGCGTTTCCCAATGCGATCGCTTTTAGGGTTTCTGGAAGCATTTTCACCGATCCCATGGCGATCGCCACCCGCCGAGTTTTGGGCTTCTCTGACACATCCACCATCTGCGCTTCTCCCTTAGAATCAAGGTGGGTTAAAGATTGGGGAGAATTTTCTAAATAATTGCTTGTCATTTTCGGAAAGTGTGTTATTATCTTAAATGGCGGTAAAACAAGTCTAAGTTTAACGCCAACGGGGGCTTGTAGCTCAGTGGACTAGAGCACGTGGCTACGGACCACGGTGTCGGGGGTTCGAATCCCTCCTAGCCCGTTTTGTATAAACTCTGATTATAACAGCGATTA
>NZ_JARPLU010000091.1:0-20840 GCF_032349615.1 Limnospira sp. PMC 1279.21
TCATCCTTGCTCTCTTGAGACAAGGTTTTCATGCTCCAGTGCTGTTCGTATAATAGTATCATGACTTACTCAAATCCTCTTTACCCTCTAACTTGAGAAAAGCCGCCGATCGCTTTGACCGACAGCCATAGTATATTCCATTCTACAAATTGTAGAATCCCAAGTCTATTGACTACACTAGGATAGTTTTTGCTCCCCAAATTGTCAAAAAAAAATGCGATCGGTTGCATTTTAGCGAAAACTTGCATCTTTCCCACTGAAATTGTGCCGATCGCATCAGATACCAACTTAGCTGTAACTCCTACCAGATAAGGGTTAGGGGAGGCTAAGTGGTGATATGTCCATTATGGGTTAATTATACCCCTGGGGATAGAGTCCGGGTCATATATCAAAAATGGTATAATCGCAGATGTAATGTATATCAATTAAGAGGTACTCTCCCCTGATTCCCATTCATGATGATAACCCAACTCAGATTAACCCTTGGGTAACCAAGGTGTTAATTATTATCAATCTGATAGTTTTTGCACTACAATTTCTGGTGATTGTTTCCGAGCCTGAACAAGTAGAAAAAATTATCTATACTGGTGCATTTATACCCTGTCAACTCGCCCAAAGTTGTCCATCTGATATACCAGCAGCAACATTTACTTTTCCAGCTTGGTTGACTCTAATTACCTCGCAATTTATGCACGGTGGTATTGGTCACATTGTGGGAAATATGTTGTTTCTGAGTATTTTTGGCAACAATATTGAAGATTGTTTAGGTCATTTCAAGTTTTTGATTTTCTATATACTATGCGGAATAGCAGCGGCGTTGATTCAAGGGTTTTCCTCCCCTGATTCTATCATACCATTGTTGGGAGCAAGTGGAGCGATCGCCGGAGTTTTAGGAGCCTATTTAATTCGCTTTCCCCGGGCAAAATTATTAGTAATATTCCCATTTTTCCCGTTTATTCCCATGAGGCTTCCGGCTTATTTCTTCCTAATTTTATGGTTTGCATTCCAATTTATTGCCGGGACTTCTACTGCTAATATAGATACAGCTACGGGAGAAGAAGTCGGGGGGGTAGCTTATTGGGCTCATGCGGGAGGGTTTATTTTTGGTATAATTCTTGCGCCGATACTGGGGTTATTTTCCTCAAGAGGAGGTGCAAATAACTAAGATTCCAGAACCCCAATACTTTCAGGAGATACAAACACTTCAACCTGTTGACCTGGCTGGTATCTTTGGAGGTCATCTCGATGCCAATTTTGGACTCTGACCATAACATAACAGTTGGGGGATAGTTTAACTTTGTAGCGGGTATCAGTACCAATATAAACCCTTTCTTCCAAGAGTCCAGACCAACTGGGAATATGAACAGACTTGGCTGGATATAGAGTAATTTTTTCGGGTCTAATTACTAATGTTACAATTTGTCCAACAGAAAGACTATGTTCGGCGGCAATTTGAATAGGTAGAGATTCATCAACTAACACGGTTTGCTGTTCATTATTAATTTGTATAACCCGTCCGGTGAGGAAGTTACTCTCCCCAATAAAATCAGCGACAAATCTAGTTTTTGGATACTCGTAAATTTCGATAGGAGTTCCGACCTGTTGAATCTCTCCCTGGTTCATAATAGCAATGCGATCGGACATAGTTAGGGCTTCTTCTTGGTCGTGGGTAACATAAATAAAAGTAATTCCGATACGTTGCTGCATTTGTTTAAGTTCCAGTTGCATTTGTTTCCGCAATTTCATGTCTAAAGCGCCTAAAGGTTCGTCAAATAATAAAACCTCTGGCTGTTTAACTAGAGACCTAGCTAAGGCGACGCGCTGCTGCTGTCCCCCGGATAGCTGACGAGGATAGCGATCGCGCATTTCGGTTAATTTGACTAACTCCAACACCTGAGAGAGGCGATCGCTAATTTCCGCAGAGGGTAAATTTTCCATCTCCAGTCCAAAGGCGATATTTTGGGCGACAGTCAAATGAGGAAACAAAGCATAATGTTGGAATACAGTATTAACCGGACGGTGAAAGGGAGGTCGCTTACCCATAGCTTGACCGTGAATATAAACTTCTCCGGTGGTAGGTAATTCAAACCCAGCAATCATTCTTAATGTGGTAGTTTTCCCACAGCCAGAAGGTCCGAGGAGGGAGAAAAACTCCCCATCTCGAATCTGTAAATTTAAGTCATTGACTGCTAAAAAATCTCGATGCTTACTCCCCCGAAAGGTCTTAGAAACATTGACGAGTTCAACCGCATGATTCATAGTAGCTAAATTAAGACCCTACACCCAACTTAACCTCTGTCCAGGCTTGATCATAAAAGATGGTAGCTTCTCCGACATCTTCCAAATATCTGAGTTTCGCAAAAACTTCGGGGGGGGGATAAATACCAGGATTTGCCAAATTTTCTGGTTTAATCAACTTTTCAGCGATCGCCGTTTTATTAGGGGAACCATAGTTAATAAAATTGGAGATTTGGGCACTAATTTCCGGTTCCATGATAAAATTAATGAATTTCAAAGCCAGATCCGGGTTAGGTGCGCCTGTAGGAATGACCATATTATCCATACCAATAATTGTGCCTTCTTGAGGAATTGCATAACGCAACCTAGGATTTTCTTGCATTACTTGAAAGATATCGCCGCTGTATTCCATAGTCATATCAACCTCACCTTGATTAAGGAGATTTTGACCAGTATCAGGAACAAAGGCGGTGATATGAGAACTATTTTGAATTAAGAAATCCCTAGCGGCAAAAATTTCATTTTGATTAGTAGTATTAGGATCATAACCCAAATAAATTAATACCGCTCCCATGGTGTGTCGCATATCATCTAATAGGGAAACCCTGGAGGCAAAATTAGGGTCAAATAATTGAGACCAACTGTTAATATTTTCCCCGACTCTATCAATGTTATAACCTATTCCCAAAGTCACCCACTGATAGGGAATACTATATTGATTTCCGGGGTCATAGGGAGGGTTAGCAAACTGTGGGTCGAGATGGATAATATTAGGAATCCTCGCCAAATCGAGAGGTTGTAACATTCCCTGATTAACCATAATTTTTACCATATAATCGGGGGAAAATACCACATCATAACCCGGATTGCCGGCTTGTAGTTTGGCATACATACTTTCCCCACTATCGTAGGTATCATAGTTAATTTTAACGTTATATTCTCGTTCAAATTGAGCGATCGCCTGTGGGTCAATATAACTTGACCAGTTATAGATATTGAGAACATTCTGTGAACCTGTCCCAGTCAGAGACCCATCAGGACTGGTAGCCGCACAACCCCAAGGCAAAATCACACCCAATACAAACAGTAATATTAACGTTAACAGTCGCTTCATTTTCTAGTCATCTCTCCTAAATTAACCCTAAGATAGCGTCTGAAAAGACTCCACCTGTAAAACCGGACCAATCATCGCCAGAGTCATCACATCTTCGCGAATAATCCCCTGAACGATCGCCTTTTTCCCCGACTGCTGTAACTCCGGGGGTGCATCCTTCAACTCATAGGTTTGTTCAGCACTAACCAGCGCCCAAGTCCCCGTCCCAAAACCTTTTTTTTCCACAACACCTTCAACAGTGATAGTCATATTGAGTCACCCTCCAATGATGTCAAAAACTTGATAGATTCCGAATAATTCCCCTCCACCGACATAGCAGAGGGGAAATAGAAGTCAAGGTGCTAATAGTTAAGCGATCGTCGTTTCCGACTTCAAGGCTAAACTCGCCAAACCGATACATAATAGGGCGTTAATCACCAAGAAACCACGGGCGATCGCACCACTTCCCAGACCCCAAACGGCTGGGGAAATAAAGGCACTGATCACCAAAAAACTAGCCACGCCAATAGTAGTACCGATCGCCAGCCACTTCCATTCTGGATGACCGAGGAATAGTACCACCAAAACCGCCGGAATCAATACACTAGCAAACACAGGATTCAAGATACTGCTACCCTGAATTGCGCCGCCAAGTTCAGGTAAAGAACTACCCATAACCCGCATCGGCCATTGAGGCAAATCAAAGATATACAGACCCCGCAATAAAAATAGACCACTGCTTCCGGCTATCAAACCGCCAGCCATAGACCAACCCCAGCGGAAGGGGAAATAATTGCGGAGGAACCAAGCCAATAAATAGGACCCCAAAACCATGGCAATTTTGGGCAATAAAGCCACCGCACCGCCATCAATCCAGAAACGCGGACTCAGATAACCACTTTCCCGCAGCCAGCGGAAAAAGTCACGGAAGGAAATTTGTCCCCGCAGCGCCACTTGTACAGCACTAGCAGCGTCCAAATGACCAGCGCCAAAATGATTAAAGGGGTCTTCCGCCACTTGACGGGAGGACTCTTTGAGAATGGCTACAATTTCATCAGGGCTATCAACCCCGGTGGCGCGAATTAAAGCCGCCACTCCAGCCACATGGGGGGAAGCCATACTGGTCCCCTGAAAAGCGGCAAAGGTTGAGCCGCCTGTGTCGGGGTTAATGGTTTCCTGGAGAATGCCTCCATCTTCATTGCCGCCTTGGGTCAAGCCGCCGGGGGCAGAAATATCCACACCTGCGCCAAAATTAGAGTAGGGGGTTTTGTTTCCGGTAGAGTCGAGGGCAGAAACTGCGACCACTCTGGGATAACGGGCGGGATAAGCTGCGGCATTTTCTCCAGAGTTACCAGCGGCTGCAATAATTACTACACCCTTGTTATAGGCGTAGTCGATCGCATCTTTCATCAATTGAGTTTCGCCGCCACCACCGAGACTCATGTTAATGACATCAGCGCCATTGTCAGCCGCAAATCTAATCGCCTCTGCAATGTCGGAAATTGTGCCACCACCACCGGCTGAGAGGACTTTTAAGGGCATGATTTTGGCGCGGTGGGCAATACCTGCCACCCCATAGCCATTGTTGGTGGATTGGGCAATAGTTCCGGCTACATGGGTTCCATGTCCGTTATCATCGGAGGCTTCCCGGCGGTTATTCACAAAGTCATAACCGGGGACAAATTCGGTATCTTTTAAATCGGGAACCCGACTGACTCCGGTATCAATGACCGCGACGGTCACCCCTTCTCCTTGGGTTTCTTTCCAGGCTTCCTCTACATTGATGCTGCGTAAATTCCACTGTTTACCGTAGAGGGGGTCGTTGGGAAAGTTGTTGGAGTCACCCCAAATAATCGCCCCCACATTCATGGGTTGAGTGTCAATGCTGTAAATAAAGTTAGGTTCGATCGCTTCTGTGTCTTGGCGGAAAGATTTTCTTAGGGATCTGAGTAGATCGCGATCGCCACGAACCACATAAATGTTATCGTCCTTTGAGAATTTACTGTTTAACTGAGGAACTACTTGATACTGATCGGCGATCGTTCTAATGCGATCGGCTATTTCCGTTTGAGTCAAATCTTCCCGAAAATCTAGTACAATCGAATCGAATGTGCCTTGGGTAGCCAAGCCAGTGAAGTTAGACACCGCCCAGCCCAACCCAAGCAGGAATAGGCAAAGTAGTAGAAATCTTTTCATGGGTTTTTGCCATAGTTAACGGCTAATTCGTCCAACGGTCAGTTACCGACCAGACAAATCATCAAATTGGTGACTCTATTGTATCTCGAAGATTCTAAATTCGTATTAAACGCTCAAATCAGATAAATTATGGAACGAGGATTACTGTGGCTTCCCCTGCTGGCTGTGTTTATTGGACTCGCCTGGTCTGGGTGGAATGAATATCAGAAGTTAGAAGCCTATAAGCCGTGGGCCGAAAAATTTGATCAAGCCAAATATGATATCTATGCGGTCTTAGGTCACAGTGGCGACCAACTGACCTGGGGTAAACCCACTCGCCACGGTCCCGTTAACTTACAAACTTTTTCTCTCCGGGATGTTCAGTCAATATGGCTATTGGTGGATCATAAATCTGTCAGCCTCGATCAACTCCCCCAAAAAGGAAAATCCGTCGAGTTAGAATTTATCCTGCAAGATGAACCTGACCCGATCCGTGTTCCCTTTACGCAACTTTCCCTCGCCGCCCAGTGGTGCCAATATTTGCAGGACACTTGGCAGAAAATTAACGCCTAATTTCCCGGCTTCATGATTACTATTCTTTCGGCTGACTATTTCCCTTAGAGAATAGTTTTGCTCTCATAGCCGCCTGGGACTCAACTCTTGACATATCCTGGTCTATTAGTCCGGTGAGGGCTTCCGTTAATTGGGACGGGTCCATAAATATTACTTTGGCATTCTCACTCATGCTAATTTGTTGATTAGCGTCTACGAACTGTTTAGCAATTAAAAACTGTAAAAATTCTCGACTGTTTGGATCTAGGTTCAGCACTTCTGCTAAGACTTTAATTGATGCGGCTTTACCTTCTGCTATACTGATATCAGCCTTTTTTTGACTCTCGGCAGCCCTTTGAGCCTCCATGGCTAATTTCACCTTAGCCGGAGGTTCAATGCTTTGTAAATCAACCCGTACTACTTGCACTCCCCAATTTACCGTTTTTTCGGCTAGGCTATGCAGCAGTGCGGTATTAATTTCATTAATAGAGGAAAACATATCCTCCATATTTCTTAATCCCACTTCCGCCCGCAAAGTGGTAGTTACTAAATTAGCGATCGCATCTTCTACTCCCTGAATGTCATAGAAGGATTTTCGCATATCTTGGATTTTCCAAAACACTAAAGCATCAATGGTTAGGGGAACATTATCTTTAGTAATTGCCTCTTGTTTGGGAATATCTAACAGCCTCTCCCGCAAAGTATCATAGTGTACTATTTTTTCAATCACCGGGATCACAAACTGTAAGCCAGGCTTCAGAGTTCGGTTATATTTCCCTAACCGAGCCACTAATGCTTCGTCTCCATCACTGATAATTCTAATTGAGGAATTTACCCCAAATCCAATGCCTAACGAAATCAATAGCGCGAGGATATACTGAGCCATAGAACCTCACATTTATCTGATAATTTTAAAGTTAGTTTAACCTATCCAGTCACACCCTGCCATTGATTATAGCACAATTTTGGCTAACAGTAAATATATCCACTTAACATTTACCATATTTACTGTTAACTTTTAGGTAACTTCTCAAGTCTCTGGTGAGTGAGATGGATAATTTACTGATTTGACTCCGACTCGGTTTCCGGTTCCACCTCAACAGTTTTAGCTGTTTCTGTTAACTGAGCCGCAATATCTTCTTTAATAGCACGGCGATAAAGTTTTCCCTCAAATTTCGCCAATTCCTCACATACCTTTTCTACCCAAGTTTGTTCTACCAAAGCAATTAAAGCAGAACTACCAGGGGTTAAAGACTCCGATAAATCCTTGAGGTCTTCTTGGGGGAAACCCAAATCAATAAAGTGGGTAACTAAAGCCCCAACACCCGCACCGCCAGCAGTCATAGCAATTACGCCTAAAGCACCAATGGGATTAAATAAAGCAATTAATCCAGCGGTGATACCCCCCATAATTGCACCCCCACGCGGGCCAGTGTCTCCGGTTTCACTAATGGAAACTTTGCCTTTTTCATTCTTGACCATGACCGCCGCATTAACAATCAAAATAATGCCAGCGCGCTGCATATCTTTAAGGACTTTCAGAACTTCCTTGGCTTGATTTTTGTCATTATATGCAGCAACAATTAGAGTTGTAGGGGTTTCGATTGAGGTCATGTGATTTGGCTCCTGTAGAAGAGTTAACTAAAATATGACCAACTCTAGCACAATGGAGACAATCACAGTACAATAGTTTCAGCCAAGGAGAGTAAGTGGTCATCAGGGCCTGTTTGACCTGCCCGCCAAATATCTCTAACGGACTCCCCAAATAACGATAACGTTCAATGACACATCTACAAATGGGAACCCTATATATTGTTGGTACTCCCATAGGGAACCTAGATGATATAACATTTCGGGCTTTGCAGACTTTAAAATCCGTGGATCTCATTGCGGCGGAAGATACCCGCCACACGGGGAAATTACTACATCACTTTCAGATTGAAACGCCCCAAATTAGCTACCATCAACATAACCAAAGCCGTCGGCTTCCTGAATTAATCGATCGCCTTAATGGTGGAAGTGCGATCGCTATAGTAACTGATGCGGGAATGCCGGGAATTTCTGACCCCGGTACCGAGTTGGTACAAGCCTGTATCGAAGCTGGTGTTCCTGTAGTTCCCATTCCTGGTGTTAGCGCCTGTTTAACCGCACTGAGTGGGTCGGGACTACCAACCGATCGCTTTGTGTTTGAAGGCTTTTTACCCGCCAAAGGTAAAGACCGCCAAAAACGCCTAGAAGCCTTGCGTTCCCAGTGTCGGACGATGATTTTATATGAGTCTCCCCACCGACTGCGACAGACTTTGAGTGATTTAATCGATATTTTGGGCGACGATCATGGTGTGGTGATCGCGCGGGAATTAACCAAACTCCATGAGGAATTTTGGCGCGGTAGCCTGAGGGGGGCGGCGGAATATTACCAAAACAGGGAAGTCCGAGGAGAATTAACTATTGCGATCGCACCAGTTACACCCACAACCCCCACCCTGTCAGAGGAAGATATCCTCGCGCAATTACAACAGTTACTACAGCAGGGACTGTCGCGATCGCAAGCCAGTCGCCAGTTAGCCGAAAATTTATCACTGTCCCGTCGCCAAATTTATCAACTCGCCCTTACCCTTGCTGACCAATAACACTAAAATGTAAAGTAACGTTAAGACAAAATCCACAAAATATCATGGTACTATTCGGATTCGGCAAGAAAAAATCTCTCCCTAAGCCAGAAGAAGCCCTTCCTGGACGCGATCGAGTCATGTCAGTTCCTGATCGCCACTATATCAATGGGAACCCCCTTAAACCCCCTTTTCCCGAAGGCATGGAACAAGCCGTTTTTGGTTTGGGCTGCTTTTGGGGCGCTGAACGGAAATTCTGGCAACAGCAGGGCGTGTTTAGCACCGCTGTAGGCTATGCGGGAGGATATACCAAAAATCCCACCTATGAAGAGGTTTGCAGCGGTATGACTGGTCATACAGAAGTGGTATTGGTGGTATTTGACCCCAAAGTTATCAGTTATACTGATTTACTCAAACTCTTCTGGGAAAGCCATAACCCCACCCAGGGAATGCGCCAGGGTAATGATACCGGAACTCAATATCGATCCGCTATTTATACCTATTCAGACGAACAACAACGCCTAGCTTTGGCTTCTCGCGATCGCTATCAACAAGCACTCTCCGCCGCGAGTTACGGTGAGATTACCACAGAAATTGCTCCCGCCCAGGAATTCTATTATGCTGAAGCCTATCATCAGCAATACCTAGGCAAAAATCCCAATGGTTATTGTGGTTTAGGTGGCACTGGTGTGGGATGTCCCACTATGACCGAAACTTCCGTTTAATCCCCTGAATTTCCTACGGTGCGTCCGACTCAAACATCAGTCTGACGCACTATTTATTTGCCTCCCTCAATTATCCATGATTTTGATTGCCTATCCAATGGCTGATTTCCTGTTGAATATGCTTAACTTCTGCTTCCTGTAGTTGCTGTCCGATACGGTAGGTGCGACGGCGAGAAAATACCAAAAATAACGGTTCTTGAGTCACAATTTCTAAGCTGTGGTGAAAATTGCCTTCGCTATCCTGTAGACATAAAGGATTAATTTCTTGGATATAAGAAAGTTTCCCCCTCTGGCGGCGAGTGAAAGCCGAGGAATGCCAGCATATTTCATAGGTGCTACTATCAAAGTTTAGGCTAATTCTCTCGAAATATTTTTCCCCAGATGTCAGGATAGCTACTAGAAATATCAGACTGACCGGCATAGCTAAAATTAACCCAATTAATGGCAGTGCCGCGATCACCTCTAATAAAAATAGGGCGATTTTTCCGGTGGGTATCGGTAGCTTTTCCAAGATTATTAAAGTGATGATTATCGATACAAATACCCCCGACTTAACTAGAATATTCAGATTATTTAACTTTTCCTTAGTCGTGGCTACTAACCATTTAGCTGTGTGGCGCATAGGGCGAATAAATTGCAGGGAAAACCGACAGGGAATTTGAATTGTCAATTTATCATCAGTTTGGGATAAGTTGATATTTGACTCTGTGGCGGGTGCAATTAATGCCCGAAAATTGAGTTTTTGTAACTCTAATAATGCGTCATCAGCACTAGGAAAACGGTTTTCTGGTAGGGGTTCTGTCAGACATTCTAACCAGGTGATTAAACGGATATCTGTTTTGGGGGGAATGCGATCGCGAAATTTTACCCTAAAACTTTCTTGGGGAAAATCAGCCGGAGGACAACCTGTTAATAAATGTACTAACGTCATCCCTAACGCATAAAGGTCAGAAGCCGTCGTTGACTGACCGCCAAATTGTTCAATGGGTGTATAACCTAAAGTTCCCACCACCGTAAAAGTCGCGCCAGGGGTGGGAAATTGAATCTGTACCGAACCAAAATCAATTAAATATATGCGGTTATCTTCACCCCAAATTAAGTTACTTGGTTTAATGTCTCGGTGCAAAATTGGCGGCGCAAATTGATGTAAATAACTGAGAATTTCTAAAACTTCTGTCGCGATCCACAAAACTTCTGGACGACTAAAAGTGTATCCAGATTCTAGTTTTTGCTTCAGGGAAACACCGGGTAAATATTCTGTGACTAAACCAAACCATAAATTCTGGTCATCAACCGAGAAATAATCCCGGTAACGCACTAGACGAGGATGGTCGAGTCGTTGGAGAACTTCTGCTTCCCTTTCTAGGAGTTTCACATCATCCCATTGCATACCATTTCCCATGGCTAATAGTTTAATTACCACGCGATCGCGCCTTTGGAGATCTCGCCCTAACCAGGTTTGGCGGACTGGGTTACTGTTTAGGGATTCCCGGAGTTGAAAGCGATCGGCTAGAATAGTCTCAGTTGATAACATTGATACATAATCTTCAAACAGGGTGCTATAACTATTCTGCCATAAATGTAGATATTTGTGCTTCCCAAATCTAGTATCATCAAGTAAACTACAGCATTTGACCTGTTATAATTATCCTAGGGCGAAATTATAGTAAAATCCTTCTTAACCATTCATGCTTACCACTACAAATACAAAGGAGTTCATATCATGCTACAAGCCAAACCCAGATTTCAAAGTTTTGACGAATATTTATCTTATCATGATACTTCCGAAAAACTCTATGAATTATTTAACGGAAAACTGATAGAAATGCCCCCAGAATCAGGTTTAAATATACAAATTGCTAATCGTCTGTTTTTGGTTTTTGCTTTGATGATAGGAACAGATAGAGTCCGAGGTCAAGGATTAGAATTAGAAGTGAGAGGCGAACCCAAAAATCGTTATCCAGATTTAACCATTATTAGACCAGAACATATTGAGCAACTCTCCCAACGTAATACCATTCGCCTGTCGATGTTACCACCTTTATTAGCCATAGAAGTCGTGAGTCCTGGAGAGTTACAAAGAGACAGAGACTATGTAGCCAAAAGAATACAATATCAAGATTTATCCATTCCCGAATATTGGATAGTTGACCCCCAAACTCAAACCATCCTAGTTTTAGAAATCACCGAAACTGGCTACACAGAAATCGGAGTTTTTGCGGGAGATAATTTAATCATATCACCCCAATTTAGACAGCTTGATTTAACAGCATATCAAGTGTTTAATCCCGGTTCTTAATTAACCCTATTAGTTAAAGGAGTTCATCTTATGCTAGAAGCCAAACCCAGATTTCAAAGTTTTGATGAATATTTATCTTATCATGATGCTTCCGAAAAACTCTATGAATTATTCAACGGAGAACTCATAGAAATGCCTCCAGAATCAGGTTTAAATATTGAAATAGCCACATTTTTACTAATTCAATTTGCTGCTATTGTCGGCTATCGTCGCGTCCGAGGTCAAGGATTAGAATTAGAAGTGAGAGGTGAACCCAAAAATCGTTATCCAGATTTAACCATTATTCGACCAGAACATATTGAGCAACTCTCCCAACGTAATACCATTCGCCTGTCGATGTTACCACCTTTATTAGCCATAGAAGTCGTGAGTCCTGGAGAGTTACAAAGAGACAGAGACTATGTAGCCAAAAGAATACAATATCAAGATTTATCCATTCCCGAATATTGGATAGTTGACCCCCAAACTCAAACCATCCTAGTTTTAGAAATCACCGAAACTGGCTACACAGAAATCGGAGTTTTTGCGGGAGATAATTTAATCATATCACCCCAATTTAGACAGCTTGATTTAACAGCATCTCAAGTGTTTAATCCCGGTTCTTAATTAACCATAGGTAAGTCCTGGCGGGGCTAAAAACCTGTTAATAATTTAGCCCCAAGCTACTCAGGATAACTTAAAGATACTTTTTCAACAGTAACTGAAGCTGTTGTTTTCGAGGTTGTGGTACTTTTGCTAAAGGAGTAAGAATGGCATATTTTAAGGCAGAATGTGCCTCGGACTCTGGCATATTTTGAGAGAGTCGTTTAACGGTTTCCTGAATTACTTTTTGGGCATTAACTGCATTATGCTTGAGGTTATCAATCACTAAATCAACGGTTACATGATCATGGTCGGGATGCCAACAATCATAGTCAGTTACTAAGGCTAATGTAGCATAGGCTATTTCAGCTTCCCGTGCGAGTTTGGCTTCTGTTAAATTAGTCATACCAATTACAGTCCCCCCCCAACTTCGATACAAATTAGACTCAGCTTGGGTGGAAAAAGCGGGTCCTTCCATACAAATATAAGTTCCGCCTCTGTGTAGGGTTACTTCTGGGAAATTCAAAGCGGATATCGCATCACCGACAACAGCAGCCAACTGGTTACAAACCGGATGACCAAAACCAATATGGGCGACAATTCCATCCCCAAAAAAAGTCGAAATTCTGTTTTTTGTCCTGTCAATAAATTGGTCAGGAATTACCATATCTAAAGGCTTAACCTCAGCTTTCAGAGAACCGACAGCGGAGGCGGAAATAATATATTCGACTCCCAAACTTTTCATGGCGTAAATATTCGCCCGATAAGGTAACTCACTGGGAAGAAGTTTATGATCTCGTCCATGACGCGCCAGAAAAGCTACCCTCATCCCTTCTAAGGTTCCTAAAATAACCAGATCAGAGGGAGACCCAAAGGGTGTCTCAACTAGGACTTCTTCTAAGTCGGTGAGGGCTTCCATTTGATAAAGACCACTGCCGCCAATAATGCCAATTTTCGCCTGGGTCATAATTGCATTCCCTATTGATGATATTACTCAAGATATTGTAGCGGAACTTGTTTAAGATTATCTGAAACTTGCCAATTTTGGGGGAGTCCTATCGCCACCAACTCTTAACAATTAATAATCAGAGGTTTGCTGATTACACCAACTTGCGATATAATACTATTAGTCTCTCTCGGTGATTAGAAAATCATTAAAACCATGGCTATAGCAGCTTGATTTAACCTATCTATAGGGATTTAATAGTAAACTACCGCCCCATTCTGATGATGTCGATCGCCTATCAAACCGCCAATATTGTTGATAATTGTTAAAAAAAGTTTGTCCCAAAATTCCATCAACTTCTAACATATCCAAAACGGAGGGAGAGGACAAAATAACGGCTTCTAAATTGGTCAGTTTATGGGTTCCTAATTCCACCGTGGTGAGGGTTGATAGGGTCGCCGCCTCTAACCCACAAAATCCCAAAACCTGGACAGGACTACGGGATGCTGGATCGATTTCCAAGCGATCGGCTAAATCTTCGGAAATAAAGATAGTATCAGCCCCGGTATCCAACATAAAAGTAAACGACCCCCGATCAGCGATCGCCACCTCTGCTAACATGACCCCCAAACGACTTTTTAAAGGTATCGCCGTCGCCGATAAATGTGGGGGAAGAGGAGAGGGTGACAAAAGCTGAAGCTGTCTAGTTTCAGGATTTACGATCAGATCAAATTCCGCCAAAACATCCATTCCCAACACCCCAGATAAGCCATCAGGAATTGTCTTATTAGCAAATTCCAAAACCTGTAAATCCATCACCTGTGCTTCCCCCATTTTCAGAGTAGGAAGACGATGTAAAGTTGCATCCATCTCTGGACAATCATCACCCGCTACTGCTGACTTAACGCGATCGCCTGAAATTTCCTCTCCCACCAATCCCAAATCGGCGACTAAGGGACTTCCCACCATAGTAGTAGAAGCGCCCGTATCAAACAAAAAGCCCCCCCTACTTTCCCCGATTTCCACATCAACCGCAAACACCTGACTACCCTCAATCGGATGCAGAGAAACCTGGCTTTCTCCCGTAGTTTGAGGACGGGGTAAATTCAGCCCTTCCAACTGGACGATCGCCCTTAAATCCCACCCAGATTTTAACGACGGGAACACCGCCCCCACCGCCCCCACCGCCACAGTAGCAGTAGTTAAACCCACTATACATATTACCCCCAAACCATCCCATAATTTACCCATTTACCATCTCACCCAACCTTTTTTTAGCAACTTATTCTTACTTAATTATTGCCGATTAAGCACCATAAAGCATCTCATAGCAACTATCAGACATCTCAAAATTAGCCGTCACATTTTGCACATCATCCAAATCATCCAAAGCATTCATTAACTTCATGAGCGATCGGGCTTTTTCCACATCATCAATCTCCACAATATTGCTAGGAATCCAACGCAATTCGGCTTCCACCACCCGAAACCCAAAATCATCTAAAACCTGATTCAAATGTTCCAAATTTTCCACCACTGTAAACACTTCCACCCCATCAGTATCATCAACAGGAGTCAACTCGTAGGACTCAGCCTCCCCTTCCACAGAAGCCTCTAACAACTTCTCCTCATCAATAGGACCCGCCAAAGTTACAACCCCCTTTTGTTCAAACATCCAACTCACACAACCCGTTTCCCCCAGGTTTCCCCCATTCTTAGTAAAAGCCGATCGCAGATCCGCCGCCGTCCGGTTCCGGTTATCCGTTAATCCCTCAATTAAAACCGCCACGCCACCGATACCATAACCCTCATATCGGATAGACTCCAACTGCGACCCCTCCGAAAAAGTCCCGGAGCCTTTAGCGATCGCCCTTTCGATATTTTCATTAGGAATACCTGCCGCTTTCGCCTTCTCAATAGCTGTTCTTAACTGAAAATTTCCCCCCGGATCAGCACCTTGTCGCGCCGCCACAATAATTTCCCGAGAAATTTTCGTAAAAACCTTACCTTTAACCGCATCAACCCTAGCTTTCTGGCGTTTAATATTCGCCCATTTACTGTGTCCAGCCATACCTAATCAACAATTTTTGCAAATCTCAAAAAACTCAGTATTAATGAAAACGGATCTCCTCTTCAGTGTCACTAAGATGGGAAGTATCCCCATTAAGTTCCATCACCCATTCTCCTTGTTTATGCACTAATTTAACCAAACAGCATAAACTCGCATGAATATCCGTTTCCTGTAGGGTAGGAATTAGCCCCATTGCGGTCCCTAAAACTGACGCACCATGTCCTATTAATAATAAGTTATCATCTGGATAAGCCGCCATCAGACGCTGTACCACCTCTTTAGTACGCATCAAACATTCCTCCCAAGTTTCTGGATACTTCGGTGTTCCCATGGGGTAAGTGGTATCAATGCGCGGAAATTTAGCCCTCAGAGTTTCCAGCGGGAGAATTTCCGGGCTTTCCTTCATCCATTCAGGATTTAGCCATTCTCCCAGTCCCCAATCTAATTTGATAGGTAGGTCTAGGGTTTTGGCGCACGCCTCCGTAGTTTGAACCGTCCGCAGAAATGGCGATGAGAAAATTTGGGTGATTCCTTCCCCCACCAGTCGTCTAGCTAATTGTTTAGCCTGAACCAAGCCGTCCGGGGACAGATGAGGGTCATAACGACGTTCTGCGGTATTAAACCATTCAGGATTGACAAAATCAATCCGGTTTCCGTGTCTAGCGATCCAAACGGTTTGAGTCATGATTAGGGTAGTAATGTCAAAAAAACTTACCCTATCATACCGATTTTCGGCCACCTGACAACCTTAGCCAACTTAGTGGCGATCGTAAACTAGCCACCGGATTTGAAAATTAGCGCTAATATTTACTACAGGGTTTCCCTATTCCTACCTAGTTTAATAAAAATCCTATAACAGCCGTGCTACATCGCTCTTTCACTCGTAAAGCCACTTATACATTAGCTTTCTTTATCGGTTTCATAATCGCGGTATTACTCGCTATTTTTTCCGCACATCCAGCCCATAGCCAAGATAGGTTTGGTATGAATTTAGACTCTCAAACCGCTCCCGTCATCCTCGATGGGCGACTCATACTCAAAGTTAGTAATGCTGAAGGATATCCGGCGCAGTTTCGGGCTAATCTCATTGAATCCAAAATTCTAGAAGCTGCTCGTTCACCTATCCCCATAGAAGTCACACTTAGGACTAATGATATTTTACCAACTCTTTGGCTAAATGATGGATATTTATTGACTGTTACCGAACGAGATACCGACGCGGGTAATCATGTTCTCGAACAAGCACAAATCTGGCAACGTCAAATTCAGTTGGCTATTAATCGCGGTCAAAGAGAGCGCACTAGCGAGTTTATGAGAAGCGCCTTATTACGTTCATTAACAATTTTATTATTAGCCATATTTATTCATTGGATTTTAGGCAAAATTTGGAAATATTATTTCCGCTCAATTTTATCATCTTTTTTGCCCCAATCTCAATTATCCCCAGAAGACCAAAAAAAGTATCATCATAGTCTCGAAATATTTATTAACTTGACTCTCGGTAGTGTCAGATTCGGCTTATGGCTGGCTATTATTATTTATATAGCCAATCAATTCCCCATAACTAGACAATGGAGTTATCAAATTCGGGGAACTCTCCTGGCTACCTTGACTTCCGATATTATTAACCTAGACAATAAATCTTACTCCATCCCTGATCTGTTGGTTTTATTACTCCTATTATGGGCATTAGTTTTGGGCGCAAAATTATTGGCTGATGTTCTGCGATCGCGTATTTTAGAAGCCACCGGAATTGGTCGAGGCGCTCAGGAAGTCATCGCCGTAATAGTTAAATATTCCTTAATCTCTATTGGTACTATTGTTCTCCTCCAAGTTTGGGGTTTAAACCTTAGTTCTCTCACCATCCTAGCTAGTGCATTCGGTGTCGGGATTGGTTTTGGCTTCCAGGATATCGCCAAAAACTTCGGTAGTGGTTTAGTCTTATTATTCGAGCGACCAATTCAAATTGGAGACTTTATTGAAGTCGGAGAATATCAAGGAACCGTTGAAAGGGTCGGCGCTCGTAGTACCGTCATTAAAACCTTAGATAGAGTGTCTATTATTGTTCCTAACTCCCGATTTTTAGAATCCGAATTAATTAACTGGGATCATGATAACTCCCTCTCCGGTTTACGACTTCCCCTTAGGGTCGCTTACGGTTCCGATGTAGAATTGGTGCGAAAAAGCCTCCTAGATGTCGCCCAAGCAAATTCTGATGTATTAACCATTCCTTCCCCCCAAGTTTTATTTAAAGGTTTTGGCGACAGCTCCCTAAATTTTGAACTGCGGGTTTGGACTCGCTATCCCAACCGCCAAGTTATCATTAAAAGCGATTTATACTATCAAATTGACGCGTTCTTCCGACAACGCCATATTGAAATTCCCTTTCCTCAGCGGGATCTACATATTCGAGGTCAGGTTCCCCTCGAGTTATCCCCAGAGTTGGAAGCATTTATCAAAAAAATCCTAGGGACCAAAAACCAATAGTCATATCAAATCCCCTTCAGATCACCCCCCACCAGGAGTTGATGTATATATGTTCCCATTCCCAACCACCAGACCACCAGACTCAGCCACCGGGTCTCATCCTTAGTCCCTTCTAGTCCCTTGAAGATTCCTCAAATTTTTTCCCAAACAATCTTGACAAACTCAAATTTTTATGACAGTATAGTTAGAGTCAATTCAAATGCGGGTATAGCTCAGTGGTAGAGCGTCACCTTGCCAAGGTGAATGTCGCGCGTTCGAATCGCGTTACCCGCTTTCAAACACCATAACCGAACTACATCCGTAGCAGTAGTTCCCAGTCTCGTATCGTGTCTGTTGACCACAGCCATTTGGACCCTAGGGCATGAGGTTTAAACGCTTCCGGTGCTTCTGAAAGCACCTTATCTCTAAATTTACGCGCCTTACTCCACTCTATCGCCTGTTGATCAGCAGTTAGGGACTCAGCCGATTTCATTAATACCAATCCCAAACCTGCATAGGCATTTAACACATCCATATTCTCCAGCGTTGAACCATCCACATGATCTAAGCTATCCCTGTCTTCGCCCACGTCTGTCTCCTTAGTGCGAACATCCCCCCCAGTCAAAGCCCATGTTCCCTTATTCACTGATGCTAATTGATCGTTAAAAGAACTTCCCTCCCAGCTGAAAATCGGCTCTGCTAACTCCAAACTACGATACCAAGTTTGATAAGCCCGTCGTAAATCACCCGACCTATAGTAAGCAAATCCTAACGCTGTGTTATATTCCCGGGAATTTGGCTCCCCATCAACTGCTCTCACCCAAAATCGGCGCACATCATCCAGACTATAATTAGCACTACCCCTCTCAATAGATTGCCAGGCTAAACGTCCCTGTAAAAAATTGATAGCAGGTTCGTCTTCATACCGAAACGGAACTGCAGACAAAGCTGCACGAGCTTCAGCTAGCGCCCCACGATTTAATAACTCTTCCGTAGCCTGCACCCCTGCTTCCAAATTAGCCCGATCAAACTGTTCGATCGCAATTCCTGAAACTTTGTCAGTCGTAGCATCTTCCAAAGCTGTTGCTAACCTTTCTGAAGAATTGATATTATTGCTGATTGTTTGATTAACCCTTAAAGGATAGCCCAACATATCATTAATGCGATCGCGGAAAATCCACACCCCGAAACTGATCGGTAATAAAATCATCACCAGCAGCAGTCCTAACACACCACTGAGCTGGCGTTGGGCACCTCTGGGACTATCAGACTCCTGAACCCGCCTTTGATCATCCCTTGGGTCTCCATCATAGCTTTGGGGCAGTCTCTGGGAACCAGAACCACTATTTTGATGATTAACACCAACTATTCCAGGTGTCATAAGTTGTTGGAGAGTATCCCCAATAAATCCCAAATCTTCCCCATTCGCTTCTAAGTCTAAAGTCTCATCAAAACTCTCATCATCCAGCAAGTCCTCAGTGTCTGCTAATTCCCAAAGGTTTGTATAGTTAGCCTCAGACAGATCTGGACTACTCCCTTTTATATCCTCCCGGTAGTTACCTGAATCAGCCCTAGGATTTGGTGTTAAGATGCCATCAAACTCATGGTGTAAGTACAATACAGGTAATGCCCAATATATTTGATTGGAACCATAGGCAGAAATTAGCCCCTGTCTAGCCCGACTTAAACTTAAATCTATTGGTAATCCTTGATTGAGTTGGCGGTACAACAGGCGCGTTAGCGTCAAAGCTACCTCATCAGGAATGCGTTCAGCCATCGCCAACACCCCGGGAACTCCTCGCCGCACTAATGCTTCTGCCAGGTTAAGTTCTGCTGTATCATTAGCATCCGCCAGGGGATTATTATAAGCACCTCTACAGGAGTTTAATACCGCTAGAAGTACCCCATTATTTACCAGCAGTCCCGCTAAATCATCCCCACTGATAGTTTCACTTAATCCTGTACGACCGTTGACCAAATATAAAGCGCCACCCGTCGAGGTATAGCTGCTGTGTCCAGCATAATGAAATATCTGATATTGACCCTGTTCTAAGGCTTGGGTGATTTTCTGACGATCAGGCTGTTCTAATATCGTAATCTCAATGGCACTATGGTATCCTCCATTATCACTCAATTCCGGCTGTAGTTCCTCTTTCAGATGTAGGGCCTCTTGTTTGAGTTGTAAACTATTTAGGTCATTGGGGGCGGCGATCGCCATTAAAATTCTTAAAGGTTGGTTAGGTTTCCCAGAATGTCTGGGTAGACGTAGTCGGCTTTCTGGTTGGTAGCGAGAAAAAAAGACATCACATCCCGTAGCCAGTGGTCTTCCCCCTTCGTGGAGGACTTCCCAGGGTAGGCTATTGAGCCGTTTTCCTTTCAAACCTAAGCGCAGCTGTAAAGGTTTTTGTCGATTACAGGCGATCGCTTGGGCGCTGGCCCAACTGTCCCGCAGCCTCCCCTGGAAGAGACTGTTATAAAGTTCTTGACCCAGTTCTACTAAACTCAAAGACCGCGACCCATTTGCCAAAACTATCCCGCCCTTAGCATCTCCCCGCATAGCTAATGATGAACCCTCCAGCACTTCCAATAGAGGATCTTTCATTAAATAACGCGTATATTGTAGCCATTCTTCCACTGGCCACTTCACCTGTTCTTCCGCCAACGGGACACCGGATGGCACTTTCGGTGTTCTTTCCGTCCGTACCAAATATTCATCATCCCCCACTGGGGTAACAGAAATCAGAAACTCCTGGGTCATTGGTCTCCGTCTCAGAGTTAGGTCAGTTCGAGAGCGTTTTTAACTTCACTTAAATATATATCCCCTCCATTTTACAACGGGGATCCGGGGATTAGTCAGTCATCGCCTACTTAGTAATGACTTCAACAACTAACGATTTGCTCCCGAATTTCTCGAATTGAACACCTATCACCCCTCCAACCAAGATCTGCCTCTCCATATATATAGTCGCAATATATAGTCGCAGTGACCATATAGCAGTGATCTGGCAGTGAGCGATCGTTTATCAATTCTGCTCTATAAAACTTAAACAAAACCGGACATAGCCGGATATTGATGTTTATTTT
>NZ_JARPLU010000092.1:0-20524 GCF_032349615.1 Limnospira sp. PMC 1279.21
GGATTTACCAGTGTTATCTGTGGGAATTGAGATTGACAGCAGAACCCGCCCCTACCAAAGTATTAATTATCTTAGGCTGGGGCAGGAAATGGGTTATGATTGGGCTGTTGTTCCCATTGTGAATTGATGTTGGGGGAATGGTTAATAATCGGTTTGAGACCTACGGTAACTTGATTTATCCACCATATATCCTCCGATCGCACTTTCGCAAAACCCGCCGCCCCAAGAGTTGCATCAACGCTTCCGGTGGCATAATCTTTGAGATAGGGTTCCTCAAAAATTTCGGTTAGCCAGGGGTTTTGGCGTAAGATTTTCTGATGACCGTCAAGAATCATTACTTCTCCCCCGGCTTTCAGAAGTCGGAAAGCCTCCCGCGCTATGGCTATGGCTATTTCTGGGGGGGTTTCATGGAAAAGCAGGGAAGCGGAAACTAAGTCAAAAGATTGAGATTCAAAGCGATCGCTTTCTTCTGCTAAACCATGATAGAATTTGATATCTAAGCCGGCTTGTTTGGCTTTAGTTTCCGCCACCGCCAACATATAGGGAGATAAGTCTAAGCCGATCACTTCGGCATTAGGAAAGGTTTGTTTTAATAGTAGGGTAGTTGAACCTGTGCCGCACCCTAGGTCTAATATGCGTCTAGGTTTAACGGTAATGGTATCAATAGCTTCTTGGCGGACCCAGGTTTCATTGGGGGGAATGGCGTATTGGGTAATGGGGTCGTAGGTGAGGGCGGCGCTTTTATTCAGGTATCCTCCCTCGATACCGTGAAAGTCTTGGGTTTGGTAATATTGGGGATAGACGAGGTTGGGGTCAGTAAGGCGATCGCACACTGATTCCCAATCGATACTTTTGTCCAAGTTATCGATCGCTTCTCGGTCTACCAATAATTTGAACATGGGCGCTAAATAGCGCTCAAAAATTGTATCCTGACGTGGCATGACTGCGACCTGATTTTGGGCAAAGCTGCCACCATTATAACTAATTTTTCTCGATTGGGAAGGTTTTAGGATCGTTCAGGACCGGCGATTTTCTCATTTAACGCACGGCGGGCGATTTGGGTGACATAGACCGTGACGGCTACGGTGGCTACAAGTCCCACGCCATAGAGTATCCACTCCCCTGTTGTGCGCGATCGCTCAGTTCCCAGGGTGGCTAAACTACCCGCAATAGATCCAATATACACATACATGACTGTTCCTGGCATCATACCTATCCAGGAAGCCAGAAAATAATCTTTTAGGGAAACTTTGGTTAAGCCCAAACTATAATTTAGCAGGTTAAACGGAAAGATGGGCGACAGGCGCAGGAGTCCTACGATTTTCCAGCCTTCCTTCCCTACTGCATTATCGATCGCTTGGAATTGGGCTTGACCTGCGATTTTTGCCGATACCCAACCCCTAGCTAAATATCGCCCGATTAAAAAAGCACAAATTGCCCCCAAAGTTGAGGCGATCGATACATAAACAGAACCCCAAATTACCCCGAAGACAAACCCCGCACCTAGGGTTAATATCGAACCCGGTAAAAAGGCAACAGTTGCCACAATATACAGGAGCATAAATACTCCCGCCCCCCAGCCGCCTAAGCTGTCTATCCACTCGATCGCATTTCTTAATATATCTTGAATTGCCAACATTTTTGCCAAACTCACCTTATAACTTATCCGCTAATTAGCCAGGAATTATCATTGATTTTACTTGACATATTCCCGGCTTTATGGTAGGCGATAGTCAAGGGTATGAGCCTAAACTAGCCCCCAAATCATTATGTTAAAGCACCTCCACAACTAGAACCGCAGCCCGCAGTACAACCATAGCAATAGGCTTCAGTGTGGACGGTTTGAATGATATCTAAACTGTCAGCTTCCAGAAGTGTTTGAACTGTGATATTTTGACCATCAGGGGTTCTGGCGGGTCGATTTTCCATCTGGTTAAAATCACAGTCGTAGACATTTCCCAGATAATCAATTGATAATTCATTCCGACACATGAGATTTTCCACGGTATCAGGATTATAGTTATCCGCCAAAAAATCTAAGTATTTATCGTGGAGTTTTTGACGCTGTAAAAATAACTTAGTGCGACCTATGGGAAGGTTGGTAATGGTGAGAAGTTGATTAAACTCAATATCGAATTTCTCTCGCAGATAGACCTTATAGGCTTGTTGTAGGTTTTCCTGTTGGGGGGGGAGGGAAAAGCTGTCTGAGGTGGGTAAAGCTGGGTTATAGACTAGATCTAAAATCAGATCCGGCGCGTGACCATATCCTAGCTGGTTGAGTTTTTGAATGGCGGCGATCGAGTCTTGATATACCCCTGAACCTCTCATGCGATCGACATTATCTTGCAAATAGCAGGGTAAAGATGCTATAATCCTGACTTGGTGGTGGCTACAGTAGGCGGGGATATCCTCAAATCCCTTAACCAAATAAATAGTTAAGTTGGAACGGACAATTACTTGTTTATTGAGGGATTTCGCCACTTCTAATAATGGCTTAAAACCATAATTTATTTCGGGCGCACCACCAGTTAAATCTACCGTTTCAATTTGTGGAAAACGCCGAATTAACTCAATTAATTGTTCACAAATTTCTGGGGTTAATTCTTCGGTGCGTCGCGGACCAGCTTCTACATGACAATGAGTACAGGCGAGGTTACAGCGTTTTCCTAGATTAATCTGTAAAACCCTAATCGAGTTTTTGGTTAAAGGGGATTTAATTGTTTCGTGAAATGGTGCGATCGTGGTCTGAATCATGATTAATTGGCTAGTACTATGATGATCAGTTATTGTAACAACTATCTAGCTAAAATTACCGGAAATTTTGAAAACACAAGTTTCTTCCCCAGTCTATCTCAGATACCATATTTATGCCATGGTTAGATCTAATCATAGCTGAAAATTTCTAAAATTATCCCATGTTTGGTAATCGCGGATACAGTCAATCAGGAGAGATGATATAAATGCAAATCTTTGACCCAGAATCAAAAGAAGTTTTTTTATGGGAATGTTTATTAGTTTTGGTGATACTATACAATTTTGTTGTTATCCCATTTCGCATAGCTTTTGATACCACTACTTCCCATTTATGGTTAGGGATAGATTTAGCCGCAGACTTAATTTTCATCATGGATATTTTCCTAAGATTTAGGATGGCATATATTGACCAAGGAGAATGTATTACAGACCTGCAAAAAATCGCTCAAAATTACCGGGCTACATATTTGAAAATGAACCTAGCCGCTAGTCTCCCCCTGGATTTAATGGCTAGGCTATTTTTTCCTCAATTATCAGTATTGATATTGGCTATCCTCAGAATACCGAGGCTGTTGAGACTGTCGCAATTTTTTAGAATTTTTCGGCGATGGGAGACTAATGTTAAAATTAATCCAGCCCTAGTGCGTATGACTGAGTTAGTGCTGATTATATTTCTGATTGATCATTGGGTCGCCTGTATCTGGTTTTGGATTGGTAAGTCAATGATTGCTTACGGAGACTCTTGGTTAATTAATTCTAACTTAGATACAGCCCCCATAGCTACCCAATATATGAAATCTCTATATTGGTCAATTACTACTTTAACAACTGTCGGTTATGGCGATATTACCCCCACCAGTAACTTAGAGATTGCATTTACTTTAGTTGTAATGATTTTGGGGGTGTCTATGTATGCGTTTATTATTGGTAATGTGGCTTCTGTGGTCAGTAGTTTAGATGCTAGTCAGGCTAGGTTTAGAGAACAACTTGATCAAGTTCAGTCTTATATGCGCGATCGCCAAATTCCCGCTTTTTTACAGGCGCAGGTTAGGGACTACTATCAATATCTGTGGGAATGCAACCGAGACACATCATTTGACCGGGATTTTCTTGATGAAATCCCCAATTCTTTAAAAACCAAAATTTATCTGTATTTGTATCAGGAATTATTGGAAAAAGTCCCCCTATTTAAAGATGCTGATCCGGCTTGTATTGAAGCCTTAGTGGTTAAACTAAAGCCGAGAATATTGCCACCTAATGACTATATAATTAGGGAGGAACAGTTAGGACATGAAATGTATTTTATCCAACGGGGAGAAGTGCAAGCCTTTTCCGAGAAAACTGGAAAAGTATATAGAATCATGTCAGCCGGGTCATTTTTTGGCGAAATTGCTCTACTTTATTCTACCCGTCGCACAGCTTCGGTTAAAACCCTCAGCTATTGTGAGCTTTTTGTGCTGTTAAAAGAAGATTTTGACAGTGTTTTAGAAAACTATCCGCAATTTTCTAAAAAAGTCAAAGAAATCGCCGAACAGCGGTATAATACGGAATAATTAATCAGAAAAGAAAATTCATAACAATTCTTCAAATGGTGGGATGCTAGAGTTATTACTAGGTTGAGCATTAATATCCAATCGATTCATGATATAGACAACCCCCGCCGCAATAAACAACCCTAAAACTAAGCCAATAACTACTAGAAACAGAAAGGAATTTTTGAGATTTTTAACCACTCGCGGATCATATTCATTAAATTGCAGGTCTTCGATTTCTGATTCCGAGGGATGATGGATATTGCTTAATCCATTGGGGGATTGATGATTTTTATGAGAATTAGGGTTCTGATGGGAAAATGGATTCATGAGCTTTCCTGGTATCAACAAGACAAGACTATATACAATTATATCATATATGGTTTTCACCAGACCAGCGGCCATAAGTCTTTTGTGAATTTACCCCCCCACATACTAAGCAACCCTTGTGTCAATCATTGGCTAGTGAAGGCGGGTTCATTATTGTGATTGACCTGGTGGGTCAGCAGCCGACGAGAATAGGTAAAATCAAAAAATCCCCCCAGCAGTTGGGGGGGGAATGATTAATTAGGTATTGAATTGGTTAAATTGGTTAATTCTCAGACAGGGACTTACCGATAATGGGAGCATTTAGAGAAACCAATTCTTGAGTATTGGTAGCAATGGGATTATTGTTAACCAAAGTGGGGACAGACTGCCGCATTAAAGCGGTGAGTTGAGTTGTGGTTGAATCATACATTTGTGTTACCACTTTGGGATATAACCCAATGCCAATTATCGGCACTAATAAACAGGCGATAACGAAGACCTCGCGGGGTTCTGCATCTACGAGTTTTTCGTGGGAGGTGAGTTCCTGATTTTCAGGGCCATAGAGAATTTCCCGCAGCATGGACAGCAGATAAATTGGGGTAATAATTACACCTACGGCGGCGAGGAAGACGACTAAGACTTTAAAGGTGGCATTGTAAGCGTCACTGGTAGCAATACCAATAAACACCATTAATTCAGCCACAAATCCACTCATTCCAGGTAGGGCTAGAGATGCCATTGAACAAGTAGTCCACATGGCAAAAACTTTCTTCATCTTTAAACCAACCCCCCCCATTTCATCTAACATGAGGGTATGGGTGCGGTCATAAGTACAGCCGACCAGGAAGAATAAACTAGCCCCAATTAAGCCATGGGAAATCATCTGCAACATGGCACCACTGAGGCCTATTTCTGTGAATGAGCCCATACCAATTAACACAAACCCCATGTGAGAAATTGAGGAATAGGCAATTTTGCGCTTGAGGTTGCGTTGGGCGAAAGAAGTGAAGGCGGCATAGACGATGTTAACTACGCCTAAAATCACTAAAATGGGGGCGAAGGTGGCATGGGCATCGGGTAGCATTCCCACATTCATGCGTAGCAAGGCATAACCGCCCATTTTTAGGAGGATACCCGCTAGTAACATATGGGCGGGGGCGGTAGCTTCTCCGTGGGCATCAGGTAGCCAGGTGTGAAGGGGAAAAATGGGTAATTTGACCCCGTATGCAATCAGAAAGCCACCATACAGGAGTAATTGTAGTTTAATGGGGAAGTCCTTAATGGCGATCGCCTGCATATCAAAGGTAACAGCATCGCCATAGAAAGCCATAGTCAGGGCTGCCACCAAAATAAACAGGGAACCGCCTGCGGTATACAAAATAAACTTAGTAGCCGCATACAGGCGCTTTTTACCGCCCCAAATTGAAAGAATTAGGTAAACCGGAACTAATTCCAACTCCCAAACCAGGAAGAATAACAACATATCCTGGACAGCGAAAACGGCAATCTGACCGCCATACATCGCCAACATTAGGAAGTAGAAAAGTTTGGGCTTAAAAGTCACTGGCCAAGCGGCTAAAATCGCTAGGGTGGTGATAAATCCGGTGAGGATAATTAGGGGCATAGATAAGCCATCAGCCCCCACAGACCAACTCAAACCGATTTCGGGCAGCCAGTCATAACGTTCTACCAACTGTAAACCGGGGGTATTCAAGTCATAGCCAGTACAGAAGGCATAAACAATAATTGAAAAGTCAATCAATCCCACGATTAGGGCATACCAGCGCACCGTTTTCCCTTCTTTATCAGGGATAAACGGTAGAAAAAGTGATGCCACAATGGGAAACAGAATTGTAATCGTCAGCCAAGGAAAATTAGCCATTGTCATGTTTTAGTTGTCCTTTCACGCTTAGGACACAAGCGCCAATCATTCACTACAAGATTGGGAAAGTGTTGTGAATCTAATGGTTAGTTAAACCGGAGATTTTCCACTTCCCCAAATTACGGAAACACGGGGGTAATTGCAGTTAGCCAATGCCGGAAAATACGACAAAGCCGAGGACTGCTACAAATACAATTAGGGCGTAAAATTGAGCGCGACCATTCTCTAAGTATTTGAGACCTTCTCCGGTGACTAAAGCGACTAAACCTGTTAAGTTAACAGCACCATCAACAACTCGATAGTCAACTTCGAGAATTTGACGGGCGAGGCGGCGACTTCCTTTGACAAAAAGGAGGTCATTAATATCGTCGAGATACCATTTGTTTAGGGAGAATTGGTAAAGAGGTTGGATTTTTTTAGCGATCGCATTTGGAGCTATTTGATGTTTCAAGTACATCAAGGATGCCAAAGTAATACCAATCAAAGCAATGCCAACGGAACTCCCCGCCATAATCACAAATTCGCCGAGTTCAAACTCAGCCAAATGTTCCATAACCTCGGCTATTGACTCCCCAGGAGCATGAATAAACATCTCGAAATAGTTATTAAAGGGAGTTCCTAATAACCCAATAAACACAGAGGGAACAGCCAAAGCCATCAAAGCTATAGTCATAGTCCAGGGAGACTCATGGGGGCTATCACTATGACCATGACCGTGATTATGACCATGACCATGATCATCGCTATGTAGTTCCTCTGGGTTCATCGCACCCGGACCAAAGGCATAATTAGGGCCGTTAGCCTCCGCCGTTAGCTGTTGCTGTATGGTTGTATCATTACCCCGAAATTGACCTTCAAAGGTACTGAAATACATACGGAACATATAAAATGCCGTAATACCAGCCGTTAGCCAGCCTACCACCCACAAGGCAGGATTAGAAGCAAAGGCACTGCTGAGAATCTCATCTTTTGACCAGAAGCCAGCAAAGGGGGGAATGCCGCAAATAGCCAGAGTCCCAATCAAAAAGCAGGTGCTAGTGATGGGCATATATTTCCGCAGTCCCCCCATTAGTCGCATATCCTGGGCTAGAACCGGGTCGTGCCCGACTACGGCTTCCATACCATGAATAACCGAACCGGAACACAGGAACAACATTGCCTTAAAGTAGGCGTGGGTCATTAGGTGGAACAGTCCGGCGCTATAAGCACCGACACCCATTGCCATGACCATATAGCCTAGTTGGGAAATGGTGGAGTAGGCGAGTCCTTTTTTGATGTCGTTTTGGGTGATAGCGATACTAGCGCCTAGAAATGCAGTAAAGCAACCTGTCCAGGCGATCGTAGTCATCACCACGGGGATACCCTCAAACACCGGGTACATTCTGGCGATCAGGAATACCCCAGCCGCTACCATGGTGGCGGCGTGAATGAGAGCGGAAATCGGGGTCGGGCCTTCCATTGCGTCTGGAAGCCAAACATGGAGGGGAAATTGAGCCGATTTCGCCACGGGACCTAAGAACACTAGGATGGCAAATAGAGCAGCCAGCGCCCCACTAATGGACCCGCTTTCTACTAGGTGTTCTAGACGAGACCCCATTAACTCAAATTCAAAGGTGTTAGTCGCCCAATATAAACCGAGGATCCCTAACAGCAGACCGAAGTCACCGACACGGTTAGTGATGAAGGCTTTTTGACAGGCATCTGCTGCTGGTTTGCGATCGTACCAAAACCCGATCAGTAGGTAGGAAGATACCCCCACCAATTCCCAGAAAATATAGACTTGTAGCAGGTTGGGACAAACTACCAGACCCAACATAGACGAGCTAAATAGGCTCAGATAGGCATAAAAACGAACATATCCTGGATCATGAGCCATATACCCGTCGGTGTAGACCATTACCAATAGGGCTACAGTCGTGACGATCGCCAACATCACAGCGGTCAGATGGTCAATTGTGTAGCCCATACTGATTTTAAAGTCTCCAGCCGCCGCCCACTCAATTATACGAGTGTAGGATTCATGGCCGTTGATTTGACTGGCTAGGAGAGCAAAGGACAAAACCATTGATGCACCTAACAGGGAAATCAGGAATATAGCGCTTCCCTGTCTAATTTTGTTAGTGGCTTTGTTCAATGAGATTAGCCCTATGCCTACCAGCATTGCACCAAAGAGGGGCAACACCGGAATTAACCAGGCATATTGATAAAGGGGTTCCATAACTGATGACAGCTTTATACTTCTTAACAAATGGGTTAAACCGATCCCAATTGTGACACAGAGTTTGTCGCTTCTGAATAAATATCCATCTTTTTCAACCAAAGTCCCTAGAAGTGGTCCACCGACCCCATTTTTTAATAGACTCAAATGAGTTGACATACCTATAACCATAGACTATAATCAATCTTGACAGTCAAGGATCACCCAGGACACAAAAAAAAACAAAGCCTGAAACCCTGACTGTCAAGTGAATTCAGACAATCTCGAAACAAAATTTGCCAAAAGGCTTAACAAAACTTTACTCTTTGAGTATAATTCACTAACAACCAACCAATAGGTATTTATTCTCACACACTGACCATGAGCAGTCAAATTCCCTGGTTAACAGCAATTATCCTATTTCCCCTGTTGGCATCCTTTGCCATTCCCCTAATTCCCGACCGAGAAGGCAAAACTATCCGCTGGTATGCCCTAGGAGTCGGTTTGCTCGACTTAGTTCTGACAATTGTATGCTTCTTTTCTAACTACAATCTCAACGATTCAACATTCCAACTAGCCGAAACCTATAGTTGGATTCCCCAATTAGGCATGAACTGGTCAGTAGCAGTAGACGGCCTATCAATGCCCCTAATCGTGCTAACAGGTTTCGTTAATACATTAGCTATTCTAGCTTCCTGGCGCGTCACCAACAAGCCCAGACTATTTTATTTCCTCTTATTAGTGCTGTACTCCGCCCAAATGGGGGTATTCGCAGCCCAAGACCTGCTATTATTTTTCCTGATGTGGGAACTAGAACTGGTTCCCGTTTATATCCTGATTTCCATCTGGGGTGGAGCCAAGCGCCTCTATGCAGCTACTAAATTCATCCTATATACTGCCCTAGGTTCCATCTTCATCCTAGCCGCCGCCCTAGCCATGGCATTCTACGGCTCCAACCCCAGTTTCGACATTAGCACCCTCGCTCACAAAAACTATCCCCTAGCCTTAGAATTATTCTTGTATGCAGGCTTCCTAATTGCCTTCGCCGTCAAACTCCCTATCTTCCCCCTCCACACATGGCTACCTGATGCTCATAGCGAAGCATCCGCCCCTGTATCAATGATTTTAGCGGGTGTTCTGCTCAAAATGGGTGGTTACGGCTTAATCCGCATGAACATGGAAATGCTACCCAACGCTCACCTGTATTTTGCCCCAATTCTGGCAATTCTAGGAGTGGTTAATATTGTCTACGGTGCATTAAGCGCCTTTGCTCAAGATAACCTCAAACGTCGATTAGCTTGTTCCTCTATCTCCCACATGGGTTTTGTCCTCCTGGGTATTGCTTCCTTAACTGAATTGGGACTGAACGGCGCGGTTCTGCAAATGATTTCCCACGGTTTAATCGCCGCCATGCTGTTCTTCCTAGCAGGTGTTACCTACGAACGTACCCACACCCTATCAATGGCAAAATTAGGCGGTATGGCTAAGGATATGCCTAAAGTGTTTGCCCTCTTCACTGCTGGTTCAATGGCTTCTTTAGCACTACCTGGAATGAGTGGTTTTGTCGGAGAATTAACTATCTTCCTCGGTATCACAACTAGCGATATCTACAGTTCCAGCTTCAAAATTGTAGTGATTGGTTTAGCTGCTGTCGGTCTAATTTTAACCCCCATTTATTTACTGAACCTATTGCGGGTTGTCTTCTACGGTGAAAATAGTGGCGGATTCAACATTGATAAATATCTGGGAGATGCCCAACCTCGCGAAGTGATGATTGCTACCTGTTTGCTATTACCAATTATCGGGATTGGTTTATATCCCAAAGTAGCTACTCAAACCTATGATGTAAAAACTGTTGAAGTTGCTTCTCAAGTCCGTGAAATCTTCCCGGTATTTGCTCAACAACAACGCGGTTCGGTGCTTTACTCAGGCGGGTTTGTAGCTCCCAAAATCGCCCCCGATACCTCGGTAGAAGCTCTCCTACCTACTAACGATTCTAACGCCTAGAATCGTGTGTAATTAACCGCTAAATCAACAAATAAATAAAGACGGAAGGTTGGTAATATCTTCCGTCTTTTAATTGGGGAGAAACCAGATTTATCAATATATCCAATATATCTCTTTCTGATTAGTGATAATTAGCAGATTAAACTAACTCATGATAAGTTAGTGTCCAATTCCCACATATTGGAAACCAAGTTCTTGGAGTTTTTCGCGGTCTAAGAAATTCCGACCATCGATGATAACAGGACTGTGCATAGATTTAACCATTTTGGCATAGTTAAGGTTTTGGAACTGTTCCCAATCGGTTACTAAGACCAAAGCATCACAACCCTCAGCCATCAATTCTGGGTCGGTTTCCACCATCACATTAGACAGACCATGACGCATTCCGCTTTGGGAAATAATCGGGTCATAGGCTTTCACCCTGGCTCCCAAACGGCTGAGTTGTTCAATCAAATTCAAAGCGGGTGCATCCCGCATATCATCAGTATCCGGCTTAAAGGTTAACCCCAGTAAACCAATGGTTTTCCCTTTCAGAATTTTGAGAACTTGCTGCAATTTTTCGATCGCAATTACCCGCTGCTGATTATTGACCTCTACGGCTGATTTCAACAGTTTGGCATCATAATTATAATCATCGGCGGTATGAATTAAAGCCGAGACATCTTTAGGGAAACAGGACCCCCCCCAACCAATACCAGCTTGCAGGAATTTGTTACCAATACGGGAGTCTAAACCGATACCAGTGGCTACCTGTTTAACATCAGCACCAACGCGATCGCAAATATTGGCGATTTCATTAATAAAACTGATTTTAGTCGCCAGGAAGGAATTAGCCGCATATTTGACCATTTCCGCAGAACTTAAATCAGTCATCACCACCGGAACCGGAGGTAAATCGGGATCATCAGCATATTTACGGTCTACAATGGGTTGATATAATTCCTGCATCAGACCCAAAGCCTTTTGGCTATTGCTTCCCAAAACAATGCGATCGGGATTAAAAGTATCAAAAATCGCCGAACCTTCCCGCAGAAATTCCGGGTTACTAACCACATCAAACTGCAATTCTCCCGCCGACCCAGAAGTTCCTTGTTCCTTTTGTTGTTCAGTAAAACCATCAAGAACAATCATCCGCACCCAGTCCCCCGAACCGATAGGAACCGTAGACTTATTCACCACCACCTTATAACCAGATCCACGGGTCAAATTAGCGCCAATTCCTCGCGCCACTGCTTCCACATATCGAGTGTCACTTTCTCCTGTTGGTAGGGGAGGGGTTCCCACCGCAATAAACAAAATATCCCCATGTTCAACCCCAGCTTTCAGGTCAGAAGTAAAAGACAACTTCCCAGACTCCGCACAGGACTTCATCAACTCCGAAAGTCCCGGCTCATAAATTGGGGACTGTCCCGACTTCATCAACTTAACTTTTTCTTCGTTGTTGTCCACACAAATCACATCATGACCTGTATGAGCCAAACAAACCCCGGTTACTAAACCCACATATCCAGTACCGATTACACAAACACGCATACAAACTTCCTCAAATGATTGATACAACAGGAGTTATAGCAGTGCCATGATTTATTAGCACAACCATTTAGAATTGTAGAAGACCCATCAATCGGCAATTACCTAAACTACTTACTCTCAAGGATAACCCGACTCCGAAAATCTTCAATGGTTAGCTCGAGTCCATCATCTAAATGTACCGTAGGTTCCCAATTAAGATACTTCTTGGCTTTGGTAATATCCGGTTGTCGCTGCTTCGGATCATCTTGGGGTAAGGGTTTATATTGAATCTCGGCATCAGGATTAATCATCTGTTGAATTTTGGTAGCCAACTCCAAAATCGTATATTCTCCCGGATTACCCAAATTAACTGGCCCTATATACTCCCCATTCATCAGGCGAATCAGTCCTTCCACCAAATCCGAAACATAGCAAAAACTACGGGTTTGGGAACCATCACCATAAACTGTTAAAGGAATTCCCCGGATAGCTTGGACAATAAAATTGCTCACCACCCGTCCATCATTTTCCAGCATACGGGGTCCAAAGGTATTAAAGATGCGCGCCACCCTAATATCTACCTTATTTTGATGGTAGTAGTCAAAAGCCAGAGTTTCCGCTACCCGTTTCCCCTCATCATAACAGGAACGGGGACCAATACAGTTAACATTACCCCGATACTCTTCAGTTTGGGGGTGAACATCTGGATCTCCGTAAACTTCTGAGGTGGAAGCCAGCAAAAATCGAGCCTTGACCCGTTTGGCTAAACCCAGCATATTCAAAGTCCCCATGACATTAGTTTTAATGGTCTTGACCGGGTTGTATTGATAATGTACTGGGGAAGCAGGACAAGCCAAGTGATAAATCTGATCCACCTCTAGGCGAATTGGCTCAGTGATATCATGGCGGATCAGTTCAAAGTAAGGATTCCCTATCCATTTAAGAATATTCTGCTTATTCCCCGTGAAAAAGTTGTCCAGACACAGAACATCGTGTTTCTGTTCCATTAGTCGGTCAATCAAATGGGAACCAATAAATCCGGCTCCACCCGTTACTAATATTCTCATACCCTCAACTCCTACTTGGCTGAATGTCCTAAACTGTAGATGTTATAGTTGGTTTAGGCTTAACTTGGTGGCCATGTATGCCAACTCATCTCTTGTCTAAGATACAATCCAGTTTACTCTTAACAGAACTGACATGATTACAATTGCTCAACCTCAGCTTGAGTTGGAGGAGTTTCTGAAACTTCCGGAAACTAAGCCAGCTTCAGAATTTATCAATGGAGAAATTACTCAGAAAGTTATGCCACAGGGAGAACATAGTTCAATTCAAGTCGATCTTTGTGAAGCTATCAATCAGGTAGCCAAGACTCAGAAAATTGCTAAGGCTTTTCCTGAATTGCGCTGCACTTTTGATGGCAGGTCAATTGTGCCAGATATTTCTGTATTTCGCTGGTCCAGGATTCCTCGCGAACCTTCCGGGAGAATTGCTAATCGCTTTCAAACATATCCTGACTGGTGTATTGAAATTTTGTCCCCAGAACAAAACTTGACCAGAGTTCTGTCTAAGTTGTTATTGTGTTCAAGAAATGGTACGGAGTTGGGATGGTTAATTAATCCAGATGAAGATGGCAGTGTCATCCTGGTGTTTCCTGAACAAAAAATAGAGTTGTATGAGGGAGATACTGTGCTACCTGTTTTGGATGGTATCCAGTTGGAATTAACACCCAATCAAATTTGGGGATGGTTGAGTTTTGATTGAACTATCCCCAATTTATGGGTATCTTTATTGCCATAATCGTAGATTTAGGTCAACTCTTCTGGGTTGACCAATGATGAGTCTTGAGGTAGTCCTAAACTCAAGATAAAAGTCTTAGAATAACGAGCCTGTTCCCAATTTTTGGCTACTCTAATTTGTTGGGGGGTTAATCCCTGAGCATTTTGCAGGTTAGCGCTTTGTAAATTGGCTTCTTCAAAATTCACCCCGGTTAAATTGGCATCTTTAAGATTGACTCCCCGCAAGTTGGCTCGTTTAAAGTTGGCATCCTGAAGATAGGCTCCCTGAAGGTTTGCACCTTTTAAATTTGCTTCTTGAAAGTTGGCTCCTTGTAAGTTTCCTAAAATATAGGCTCCCTGTAGGTTGGCTTGCTGTAAATTAGCTTCTAATAAATTGACTCCCTGAAGTTCAGCATTTTCTAAGTTGGCTGCATTTAGGTTGACTTTCTGGAGTTGGGTAAGCAGAAAAAAACATTCCTGTAAATTGGCTTTCCATAGGTTAGCGCCTTGGAGTTGGGTGAGTTCAAAGGTACTGCCTTTTAGGTTGGCTTCCTGGAGTTTAGCGGTTTTTAGATTTGCTTCTTTGAAGTCGGTGTCTACCAAGGTCACTTGTTCCAGATCAGCCATTGGTAAAGATAAACCTTTAAGACTTACTCCGTCTTTTGATAATTCTTCTAGGGCTTTAATGCGAGCATGGCTAATTTTAATGCCTTGAGCTGAGTCAATGACTTGCCATGCTTCGTAATGAGATTTCTTTTTTCCTTGTCTGACATAAATTACTAATGCTGTGACAATACTGATGCTTTCAAATGTGCCAAGAATTCGGGACTTTTCTAGGGCATTTATAAAGAATTTACCCCATTCTGTGTTGGCTTGTAGGGTGTCTTCTATATATAGGATTGCAGAAATTAACAGGAAAACAGCTACTAAAATTAACACGATTTCTATCAATTCTCGGAGTAGTTGGGCTAAGGCTCTAACCAGTTTAGATAGTTGTCTGCGGTTGAATATTTTGGACAACTGCCATTTTAATCTATTCATAATTGGTTAATATATATTGAGTATAAATGGTGACTAACTAGGTGTTAGTCAAATTTACTATCTATTATAAATCTACTGTCACGATAAATATCAGGACTAAAAGTACATCCCTCAAGGTGACTAGCCAGCTCATCAGATCATGGTCCTGTAACTTGTCCTCGCAGTCTTGGTGGGTGGTAATACCCATGATGGGCATAACCCCTTATTATATTGTTGTTCTTTACAAACCTCTGGGATTTATAAAATTTGCTCAAAATTGCGTAAATTTTTGATAAGGAGACAGAGAATATTGAGCCAATCCACAAGTAATATGCTACTGATTTAAATATAGAACTATTACTATATAATTCATGAAATGAATACTACTAACGATAACAAACCGCCACAATACCAAAATGTGATGGAGATTTGGGTAGATGAAGAAATTGATCGTCAGTTACAGCGTCTGTCACAGAATTTACTAAAGTATATTAGTCGGGTTGAAGTAGCAACCTATGCTCTTAACCGTCTGCCGCCGTTGTATGCGTCTTGTCAGGAGGGTAGAAACAAACAGGAGCAACGAGCGAAAACCTACAGGGGTAAAATCCAAGAAACGGTGCGTCAGGCGATCGCTGCTGTTCAGCGAGATCCAATTAGATTATCCACCCCGTTGATATCTCCCGAAGAAGTCCAGTACGAGCAAACTATCCGGGAACTAATAGATTTGTTACCGAAACAAACAGATGCTCGTAACAGTGCGATTAAACTGCTCAAGGATGCGATCGCACCATTAGCATCTCCCCCGACTTCTCCTACTCCTCCTCCCCCTCCGCCTCGGAGAACTGTAGCGGGTCGGAAAGTTCCCCGTGAACCGCTTCTGAGTCACCGAGATCAGATTCAAGAGCAGCTTAGAATTGCCAAAACGCTGAACGGTGATCCTTCTGAGTCATCGGGAACCGAGAAAACAGGCGATCGCAGTTGGCCACAGTCCCGCCAAACCACCGTCAGTCATCGAGAGCAAATCGAAGAACAGCTTAAACTGGCAAAAAAAAGCCAACTCTGATGATTCTGACGCAGCCAAATCAACTTGAGACTCCCTTCGCCTCTGTTAATCATCAGTAGGAGCGAAAAATCTCCCCCCTACTGATGACTGGCTATTGGTTGGGGGAGTTATTCTGCTGGGGACAGTTTATAACCAGCCAAAAATGTGACCAACAAACCAACCGTAAAGCACAAAAAATAGCAATCCTTCCCATTGTGTTACCTGTTTATCTTGGGTGACAAAGAAAAACAGTAAAGTCGCCGCCAGCATGACCGGAAGAGCATTAATTAAGATCTCATCAGGGATATCTAACGGTTTAATCAGTCCCGGCACTCCCATAACGATTAAGGAGTTAAAAATATTGGAGCCGACCACATTTCCGATCGCCACTTCTGCATTACCTTTTCGAGCGGCAGAAATAGTGACTACCAACTCCGGTAAAGATGTCCCTAAAGCCACTACAGTAACGGCAATAATCTCAGTTCCCAGATGGAAAATTTCTGAGAGTTTAATAATCGATTCAATGGTATAGTTAGCGCCGACAAAGATAAAAACCGCGCCCAAAATCACAATCGCCAAATTCACAATCACAAATCGAGTGGAGTTCACCTCCTCGTCAATTTGCTGGTCATTATCCTCTTGACCTTCTCGGATAATATAAACCAGATAAATCACAAATCCGATGAGACATAACAGAGCTTCTCCGGTGGTGAAAAAATCATCACTAATGGTAAAATAGAGCAAAATAGCGGAACCAACCAACATAGGTAGATCCACAGAAATCAGGTCATAATTAATCTTCATCGGACTACTGATAACGGCGGCAACCCCAACAATCAGAAAAATATTAGTAATATTAGAACCAATAACATTACTAGCTACAATTTCTGATGTATCTCGATAAACGGCTACCAGAGAAGAAACCAGTTCAGGAAGAGAGGTACCGATCGCCACAATGGTCACGCCCACAATAAAGGGACTCAAGCCGAAAAATAGCCCCAGTTTACTAGCTGATTCTGTAAAGGAATCCGAGGCATAGATGAGAACCGCCAGACTAACTGCAAAAATCCCTATCCAAATAAGTGCTTCTAACATTTTGACTGCCTGTTGTCCATCAAGTAAATAGTGAGCCCCAAGAGAGCGCGGTTTAATTTATTTTTATTTTATATGGCTTGTGTATATTTGGGTAAATATAGATTCTGTTCTGTGAAAAAACCGGGATTTAATAGTCCATAAATCCACATAACTAAACAACGAAGAGTTGACCTAATGCGATAAAATCAGCCAGTATAGATGTTGATCACCCTTGGGGATGGTCAAAGGGCCGATTTGTATATAATCGGCAAAAAATATCATGTTTTCTGTAATCCAACCACTGCGTAATCGGCAGCCGAAAATTATGTCTTCTCTAATCCAACAGATGCGATCGCGATTTGAAACAGCCCTAACTGATGCCTTTGGGGAAACCGTCAGCGGGACTGATCCATTAATAGTTAACAGCAGTAACCCCAAATTCGGGGATTATCAGTGCAACGTTGCCATGTCCCTAACCAAAAGGCTCAAAAGTAACCCTCGCCAGATAGCCAGCACCATTATAGAGCATCTTCAAATTGATGATATCTGCTCCCCTCCAGAAATTGCCGGACCTGGGTTTATCAATTTGCGCCTCAAATCAGAGTACCTAGAAACCCAACTTAATGCTAAATTAACTGACCCTCGGTTAGGAATCGCCCCGAATGGAAACCCACAAAACGTGATTGTAGACTTTTCTAGCCCCAATATTGCCAAAGAAATGCACGTTGGTCATTTGCGATCGACCATTATCGGGGACTGTATCGCCCGGATTTTAGAGTTTGAAGGTCATCAGGTGCTACGACTGAATCACGTTGGCGACTGGGGGACACAATTCGGGATGTTGATTACTTACCTACAGGAAAAATACCCCTCAGCCTTAACTACTGCTGACGTTTTAGATATTGGGGATTTAGTCGAGTTTTACCGTCAAGCCAAAAAGCGGTTTGATGAAGATGAAGAGTTTAAAGAAGCCTCTCGCGAGCAGGTAGTCCGTTTACAATCAGGAGCCGAGGATAGTCGCCGCGCCTGGGAATTGCTTTGTGATCAGTCTCGCCGGGAGTTTCAACAAATCTATGATCGCCTTGATATTAAACTCACCGAAAGGGGTGAATCATTTTATAATCCCATGTTGGCGGAAGTGGTGGCGGATTTGGAAGCATCTGGGTTATTGGTGGAAGACCAAGGCGCAAAATGCGTATTTTTAGAAGGATTTACCAATAAGGAAGGAGACCCCCTACCATTAATCGTGCAGAAGTCCAATGGCGGCTATAACTACGCTACTACGGATTTGGCCGCGGTGCGTCATCGGATTAACACGGAAGGTGCTACTCGTCTAATTTATGTCACTGATGCAGGTCAGGCTAATCATTTCGCCCAGGTGTGGCAGGTGGCCCGTCGGGTGGGGTGGATACCGGATGGGGTGGATGTGGTCCATGTTCCCTTTGGTCTCGTTAAGGGAGAGGATGGGAAAAAGCTAAAAACTCGGTCTGGGGAAACGGTCAGGCTGCGGGATCTTTTGGACGAAGCGGTTAAACGCGCTCAGGAGGATTTGGAAACTCGCCTACAGCAGGAAGGACGCGCAGAGTCTCCAGAATTTGTGCATCATGTGGCGGAGGTGGTTGGTATTGATGCGGTTAAATATGCTGATTTGAGTCAAAATCGCACCAGTGATTATATCTTTAGTTTTGATAAGATGCTGTCTCTACAGGGTAACACGGCTCCCTATATGTTATATGCCTATGTGCGGATTCAGGGGATTAGCCGTAAGGGGAGTATTGATTTTGAACAGGTGGGGGATAGGGCGAGTATTCATTTACAAGACCCTTCTGAGTTGACTTTGGCTAAACATTTACTACAATTACATGAGGTTATCGATACGGTAGCCCAAGAGTTGTTGCCGAATCGATTGTGTCAGTATCTGTTTGAATTGAGCCAGAAGTTTAATCAGTTTTACGATCGCTGTCCAGTTTTGAAAGCTGATGAATGCGATCGCGCTTCTCGTTTAGCTTTGTGTCACTTAACGGCTGAAACTTTGAGGCTGGGTCTATCCCTATTGGGGATTTCGGTATTAGATCGAATGTAAGGGCTTTGCCTAAACTTTACAAATTTTTGCATAAATTTCACACAATATGCTTGTTTTTTGTGCTTCTATGGGTTATTATCTAACTTATAGAATCCGAAAAGACCTTTACCTAACTGGGAAAAACGGATAACTAGACTGACTATTAAATTGGGTGGTCTACTCGATATTTGACTGGACACTGATAGGGGACTTTTTTGAAAGTTCCCTTTTTTCATGGCTAGGGCTGGGAACTGTGGATATTCAATAATTATTACTGGTCAATTACTTAGATATTTACCATGGCTTTTTTTCAATCGTAGGGCTGTCGGGTTTCAGAATCATAGTCTTCATAGGAGGGTGGGTTTCCCCCTAATTGAAGTCGATCGCGATCGGATGGTAGTCTCTGGGAGGAGCGTTCTGGGGGTAAACTGGGTTGGTGGGAAGGGCGACCTTTACCCGTGAAGGTTCCCCAACCGACACGGATACCTGCGACAATACTCCCAGTCCCGATTTTTAGTTGTTTCGCTTGTTGTTTAGCGCTGCTAATACTGCGATCAACTTGTTTAACTACTTGGTTAGCACTTTGGACTCCTTCGGCTACATCATCTGTCAGATCGCTAATTTCCATCCCCGTTAGGCGAATAGCCTCTAGGGTGGGAGGAAATTCCCGCGACAGGGTATCAGCTAATTTTTCGACGCTGCGTGCTGCTCTCCCCAAGGCGAGTATCGCCGGGAGTGCTGCAATTAATAAGGCGGTCAGGCTGACTGCAACCAATAATAGGGACAGTCCTAGCCAAAAAATAGGATCAAGCACAACAATGGTAGGATTCGGCGATAACGGACAACACTATGATATCGAAACTGGCGATCGCTAGTGTCTCTTCGCTCCAAACACGATAACTATTTTTAGCGGCGATCGCTTTTCGTCTCCTGGGGTTCAGCCAAATTCTGATTCTCAAGTTCCGATAGAGTCTGACGTTCCATCTGACTCGCTTCTAGTCCGGCGGCGATCGCTTCTTTTAGTCGCACTAGCGTATCATCCCAACTACGCAAAGCTGATGCTGACATTCGTTCAGCTTGATTTTGCACTGTGGTTGATACATCTTCCGCTAACTCCGGGAGAGTCGCCGCCGATTTTTGTAATAGTTTTCGAGTCTCGCGACCAGACCGCGGCGCAATCAGTAGACCGACTACTGTACCAAGGGCAGACCCAATCACTAGACCGCTAACAAATAATCCAGAACGGTTTTTTGACATATTTTCTGATCAATATCTGTACATATAATTTTAGGCAATCTGATGAAGCTCACCCCACCTGCCCAAGGCAGGTGGGGGTGTCGGTGCTAACCTGGAAT